>JBASOB010000646.1:0-10087 GCA_049657865.1 Mobilitalea sp. | reverse complement strand
TTCCTGAACGATTCGTTCATTATGCTCCTCACGCATATTATCAATCTTCATACGTGATAATGATCCATAGGTCAGTGCTCTTTGAATCGCTAAGCCAGGGTCATTCGTATGTACATGAACTTTAACGATATCATCGTCAGAGACAACAACAATAGAATCACCGATTGATTCTAAATAGTTTTTGAAACTATCTTCTGTTTCCATTGTATATTCATTCTCAACTAATATGATGAATTCAGTACAATATCCAAATTTAATATTTTCTGTAGAAATACCTTCAAGATTAATACTTGGGGTCTGAGCTACTTTCGCTGCAGGAACTGCTGAGATTTTAATCTCTTTTCCTAGAAGCGCATCATATGCACCTTTTACGATTTCAACAAGGCCTTGCCCGCCGGAATCTACAACACCTGCTTCTTTTAATACCGGTAACAGTTCCGGTGTTTGCTCTAGAACTACGTCCATATGCGCGATTACCTCTTGTAAGAAATACACCATGTCATCTGTTTCAGATACTAATTGTAATGCTTTCTCTGCTGCGCCTCTGGCAACCGTTAATATAGTTCCTTCTTTAGGCTTCATAACTGCACGATATGCGGTTTCTACTGCCTTTTGAAATGCATTCGTCAAAACAGTAACATTAATTTCTTTAGAATCCTTAATTTCTTTCGTAAATCCTCTAAATAGCTGTGACAGTATAACACCTGAATTACCTCTTGCTCCACGAAGTGAACCGCCTGAAATTGCTTTTGCTAATTCTTCTATGGTTGGATCTGTAAGAGCATTCACTTCTTTTACTGCAGCCATAATAGTAAGTGTCATATTGGTTCCAGTATCACCGTCCGGTACTGGAAATACATTCAATTCATTAATATAATCTTTTTTTGCTTCTATACTTGCGGCTCCGGCAAGAAACATCTTTTTCAGAGTTTTTGCATCTATCGTCTTAATAACCACTAGTTTCTCCTCCTTAAACGTTGTACTTCTCAGAATCAATCAATAACTCTGACACCTTCAACATATATATTGATTTTTTTTACTTCAATTCCTGAGAATTCCTCAACATTATATTTTACATTACTGATTAAATTATCAGCAACTGCAGAAATGCTTACGCCATAGGAAACGATAATATGCAAATCAATTGTAATTCTATTTTCTTCTAATGTTACATTAACGCCGTGATTCAAGCTGTCAGGTTTTAAGAGTTTAACAATGCCATCTTTCATATTAACAGATGCCATTCCAACAACACCCGTGCATTCAATAGCCGAAGCTCCGGCATATTTAGCTAATACGTCGTTATCAATCATTATCTCACCGTATTGAGTATTCATTTTCCCCTTCATATTAACCTCCATTCCTATATAGCCCGAAAATTCAGGCCGTGGGTTTATACTTTGTTATATGCGAAATCTCTGACCTCCATGCTAAACCAATATGATGCTTCTTATAACATCATATACAACTGATTCACATTTATTAGTTTACTCATATAACCTATCATGATGTTTGAACATCATCTCAAATTTCTATTATTTATTTATAATTGTGACTATTCAACCACCACAGTTCAAACGAACCGATGCGCACATACTATACAAAAATCCTATACTAGGGTGCTGACCAACTCAAAATCCTATGGATTTCTCTAGGTTATTGAATAATTAATTATAATTTTACTACAATCCTAATGTTTTGTATACAGATACCTTACACGTGATTCCTGTAAAAAAAAAGCGGGTGTCAAGATCCCCTGACACCCATCGTTTTTTTATGCGCGTTCTACTTTACCGGATCTAAGACAGGAAGTACAAACATACATCTTTCTTGCTGCACCATTAACGCTAACCTTTACAGATTTTACATTAGATTTCCACATCTTATTTGATCTTCTATGAGAATGACTCACAGCGATTCCGAAGTGAGCACCTTTATCACATATTGCACATTTAGCCATCGATAAGCACCTCCTTAGGTAAATTATAGGCCCTACAAGCCCTACAAACAAATTAATTCTATCAGAATATGAATAATATTGCAAGCTAAATTTTGTCTATTTATTCAATACTATTCATGTATTGTTGATTCCGCTTGATTTTTAAGCACTTCCTCAACCTTTTCATCAATATCATCTTTCTTTTTGGTACCTTTACCAAATTTATTTATGATATCTGGTATCATATCTAAGATTTTTGTCACACTGTCTTGGTCTTTAATATTAACAAGTTTAGAGGTTCCATCTTTTATAACCAAGACTGAACTAGGAGTAATCTTGCCACCCATACCGCCTCCAGCATTATTTTTTGCGGTTCCCGAAAAAGCTCCTGCCGCAACACCAAAAGATACTTCAACTAAAGGTAAAATTATGGTACCGTCATCAAATTTAACTGTTTCTCCTACCACAGTCTTCGTGGTTAAAAAACTGTCCATTCCCTTAAATAAAGATTCTACTGTATTATCAAAACTATTTTCTGCCATTATAACGCCTCCTTTAAAATTAATAAGTTTCCTTTTAATTGTTTAAAACGTTTATCCAATATAAGCTTAATCACAATAAAAAGCAATGTAATTAATCTTATTCGTCCCTTAGCATAATGCTGCCCCTCAAAGCGTGCATTTTGGAAATCTGGCGTTATCTGCATGTTGTCACCATAAAAGCTATATAAGATGGCACATAAGCCAAGCAACTGCCCTGTAGAGCATGGATCTCCGGTTCCGAATATTACTTTTGATTTTAATTTTGTCGGTAATATATGTTTTACTATTTTTTTTATGCTTTTGAAAGTCCTCTTCATCCCCGCCCTGTTCATCTCATCGGAGATAAATGCAGATATCAAACCTATTTTACGCTGAACATCGGTAAGATTCTGGAAGATGCTTGCTATTTTTTCCTTGGTTATCTTAAAGAATTCTACTATTTTTTCTTTTATATTTAATATCTTTGACAAGACTTTTTGAAATGGAGATTGTTCTGTCGTGCCTGTTGACTGTTTATCAGCATCTTCATTATCCGAACTATCTTTCATCCGATTTACTTCTTTATCAACTTGTTGTTTCATTGCTATTTCTTTTAATTCATCCTGATTTACTTTCTTCTGACCTGATTCATTCAATTGATATTCCATTGGTATTGATTCTGCAGATATTGATTCTTTCTGTTTGAATTCTGCGGATTTTGATTCTGCCTGTCTCGATTCAATCTGATTGATTTCTATCTGTTTGACTTCATCCTCGGTTTTATCCTTAATCAATTTCGAGTTAGTCAAATCATTCGTTTTCTTGTTCTTTTTGGTTCTTTTCTTATTTTTCTTCTTCTTTTTCTTTTTTTTCTTGGTTTTTGGTGGTTTGGGTTTTAAGCTGTCAAAAAAGACATAGCCAAAAATCCGAAGCTTAAAATTAGGTTTCGTATCTTTCATAGCAATACTTGCATGAATAATATGCAGTAGCCAGCTTACATTCCCCCTCACCGAAAAGGCTTCCCCATGTTCAATTGCCACTTTATACCTGATAGGTACAAACAGAACAACGAGAAAAATTAATATAAGCAACCCAAGTATTATCAATATAATTGTCCCTATTATTTTTAATATCAGTAGGATTATATGAAGCATTTTCTATATCAACCACCCGTCATTATAATAATAACTATTGAATGTTACATAATCTAAACCATTACCATAATGGCAGTACACCACAGGCAGGTTATTTAAAGTAGGTACGGACATCAAACTCTCCGGTTTTTTGATAAACCTCCATCAGCATACTCTGTACTAGCTTAACAGCTTCTTCTCTGCCTTTTGCAATTCCAACAACCGTAACTTCTGATTTTTGATAATGCGGAAATAATAGTTCATTTGCATCTAAGATATCAAACAGATTACTCGGGTGGGAGGCAAAAGCAATACAGTATACACCAAAGGTAGCTTCCCTATTATTAATAGAAGCAATCACCTTGTTCTTCTTTTTTTTCATTCGATTACCGACGCAAAGTCGTGAAGTCCATAAAATCATATGAATTCCTTACCTTTTCTATGATTATACCACAAATTACCAGTAATAACAAAAACTCTAAAAATCGCTGCTATCTCGGTCATCTTCCATCATGGATTTGATGATATCAATACAAGCAGTTTTCTCACTCAAATCAGAGCAACGTTCTATGGAATAGCACACATAATCCATTACTTCTTTATGATTTCTTAAGAATACGGGCATTTTACTTAACGTATTCGCCATTACCGCCCGGGTTATTATCCTATCCTGTACAGCAAACAACTCTGTCAACTCATTGGTGATATTCAAAACCTCACGAGCCACGATTTCCTCATCCACAGTTTCTTCTTCTCTCATATCCTCTAGGTCAATAAACAAACTGTTTGATAACAATTTCTGTGTGCGAAGAAGTACCTGCAGCACCTGATCAAGCATTAAACTTTCAGCAATTTTCTTATGGTTTTCTTCCACCTCATATAACGCATCCTCTAAGGTTGTGAGTTCATAGATTGTTGCTTCCTGAACCCCTTCAATATCCGTAAACTGATCCATTAGTTCCATTGGCAGTTCCCATTTATCATCAACCATAAAGATTTCATTGATAACACGGATAATTGAAAATGCAGCTTTCTTGGCATCCTCTGTCCCAGTATCAACCATTCCAGCATAATTCGTACATAAAAGGATCGCATAGATGTCGTTGACCATTTCACATAGTCCAAAGTAAACTGACGTTTCTGTCTCTAATATTAAGGTAGCAATCTGTAATTCCTTTACCGCTTCTTCGTACGTTGATTGCGTAATATTCTTGTATTCGATCCCTGCAAGTGATTTTCGCTTCTCCTCAAGTTCAGGATAACAAGTGTCCATCTTCTCTTTATGATAAATCATCGCTGACGTTTTCAAGATATAAAGATAAGTATCTAAGGCAGATTTATCAGCCCCAAGATAGGCATTAATGCTATCCTTTAATATATCAAAATATTTTTGTTTCGTTATTCTTACTGGTAGCTGTCCAATGATATCTTTCAATTTTTCATTAATTACCATATTATCTTCTGATTCGAATATGTAGCGGAGAACTTCTTTTTCAAACTCTTCTTCGTCTGTGTTATCCATCTCCTCTTTAAAACGATACTCCATACGGTTTAGTACATACTCATAAATTTGAAAGATATCCGTATATGCAGTAAGAAAATCCATACGGCTTTTGATATCCTCACGAATAGAATCCACTGCATGTATAGCATCTTCACGATCCTTACCGTTTTTATTTAAAAGAATATTGTTACTAATTATAGCATTCAGCTGCTTTGTTACCTTTTTTATTTCTTTGCTCCAGTTATCTTCCTCATCACAATATGCTTCATAAAAAGCATAGTAATGCATAGAAAGCTGAATGCCTGCATTCGTTTGATAATAATTTGCTAAATAGTTAAACAGCTGAGGAATACTCTCTTCCAAAAGCTTGCCGCTTCGGATATTCTGGCTGATGTTTTTTATTTTTTTATCCATATTTATCTCCCGTTCCTAGATTAACCCGCAGATTACAATCTGTACGCACAGAATTTGTCGTGTTAAATATTTTTGTTTTTTGTCTTAATATGCTACCTATTATATCAGTAATCCATTCATTAGGCTAGTAAAAACAATTCGTCTAGTAGTTGTTTATCTCCATTATTTAGAAGAAGTGCCTATTATAATTATAATAAGCACTGTCTGGATTCCATATTTATTATTTCTGTTGTATTGAACTTATTTCTGTTCTTCACCTCTGCATAATAGATGGTAGCAGGATGATTCCTTTACTGTTTATGAACATGTTCATGAGTAAACAAGTGATCCATGCAATATTCATAATTACCATCACATTTTGAACAGAACCGGAACTCTAGTTGATCATTATCTAACTCCGTTCTTCCACATACTGCACATTTATGTCTTGTAACAACATTCTTACCTCTAAACTGAGTCACATTATCAGTTTTTCTGCCTTCCTTCATCTGCCTTTTGAAGTTAGCCTTACGTCTGATCTCCTGAGGTGATATTCCATGGTAATTTCTCGTAGCAAAGAAGAAAATCAAGAAATTTCCTACTGCCACAATAAGTGGAATCACTTGAAGATAATTACCCCCGATTATATTACTTCCAATTGTAAAGAGATACAATGCTGCCTGTACCCAGGCAAGATACTTTGCTTTAATCGGAATAAGAAAATATAATCTGAATTCTGTATTCGGATAAATTGCTGCTAATGCAAAGAACAAAGTTCCGCAGATAAATTCAAGCGAAGGTGATAAGCTGATGCCCGTGATTAAAAACGTAAGGAAGGAGGCAAGCAAATTAAAAAATACTCCTGAAAAGAAATATAAATTAAAACGAAAAGCTCCCCAGGTTCTCTCAAGTGCATTTCCGATCAAATAATAACAATATGCTGCAATTGCAGTATATAAAATACCACTCAAAGAATTGATTGGAATAATAAAGGTGAATATTCTCCAAATCTGTCCTTCCATAATAGAAGGAAAATCCAATACAAAATATTGATATAAGTTATATGGTGGCATAGATCCAATCAGCAGACCTACTCCAAATAAAATAATGATGTATTTCATTAAATTCGGAATTGCATATTTCCCAAATTTTCTTTCTAGCTTACTAAGTAATTTCATGTCTAGTACCTGTACCTTTCAAGTAAATCAAAAGAATTTCTTCTTTCTGAATATCAATACTGTTATTACAACAATCGCAAGCGCTACGCAGGTTATTAAATAGAACCCATAAGGGTTTTCTTTCCCTGGAATATTAATAAAGTTCATACCAAAGAAACTTGAAATCATGGTCGGAACTGATAGTACAATCGTAGTCGCTGCCAAAAACTTCATTACAAGGTTTAGATTGTTCGAAATGATAGAAGCAAAGGCACCCATCATTCCGCTTAAAATACCACTATAGATATTAGCCATCTCGATTGCCTGCTTATTCTCGACAATTAGGTCTTCTAGAAGATCTTCGTCCTCGGGATAATGTTTAATCGTCTCAAGTTTTAACATCTTTTCAAATACGACTTCATTAGAGCGAAGAGAAGCAGTAAAATATACCAAGCTCTTCTCAAGTTCTAATAATTCAATTAATTCGCGGTTCTGTGTGGAAATATGAAGTTTCCGTTCAACTTCCTCACTTTTTCTATCAATTGTTCTCAGATGCTGCAGGAAGGTTGATGCATTCTTGTAAAGTATTTGAAGAATAAATCGGGTCTTCTTATAGGTATAAAAATCTCTTACCCGTCCATCAATAAAGCACTTTAATATTGAATTCTCCTCCAAGCAAACGGTAACTAAATAATCATTAGCAACTATTATACCAAGAGGTATCGTAACATAACGATCCTTATCATTTCTTTTCTCAAGTGCCGGTATATCAACTAATATCAAGGTATAGTTATCCTCTATCTCAATTCTGGCACGTTCTTCTTCATCAAGTGGAGCTCTCAGGTGGTTGATATCAATCCCTGTCAACTCAGCAACTTCATGCAATTCCGTAGCGGATGGATCCGTCATGGCAACCCAGCTACCCTCCGTAATTTGTACTTGTCTCTGTAATGTTCCTTCTTGTGTTTTGAAAATATCGATCATAATGTGCTCCTTTCTACTGCGTTATTTGGCAACAGTAAAGTAGATATGCATTACAACCTAAAGGTGAAAGTTACACCGGATAAGCGGATTCATATTACAACCTGCTGCGCTTTGCAGTCCATATTCTGTTGTCTTTCTTTCTCCGATTATGACTACTACCGGGACCGGCTTCCATCCTTACCACATCCTTTTCTATCAATATATTTTAAAAATATTATCTACGGAATAAGTGATTGCTAAAAAATCGCAAAATAATCCAAACTCATTATATGTTTTTCTCATATCTTTGTCAAACAAAAGAAAATGTCCTAAAACCAACAAATTCACTCTGTCATATCTAAGTCAAAACAAGTGATATGATCTTACTTTGAAGTAAAAATATCTTCCTATTAAGAATCTATGAAACTCACTAAAATATGTGCTTATTCGTTATTTTTTAAAGTTTTTGAGATATCACAAAATGACATCATATAAGTCCGGGTAAAGAAAAAATATCCTCGCCCCGATGATCCATGACACTTGCAAAAATGGTACTCTTTGCTTATCTTTAATATATTTGAGGTGCCAAAAAGGTTGTATTACGTAAATTCGTGTAAAGGAATAAAATCTTCACACA
The DNA here is from genome assembly GCA_049657865.1 of Mobilitalea sp. Taxonomy (GTDB): domain Bacteria; phylum Bacillota; class Clostridia; order Lachnospirales; family Lachnospiraceae; genus Mobilitalea. The sequence continues at coordinate 1,840 of JBASOB010000646.1, read as the reverse complement.
GATGATACGACAATTGTAAAAATTGTGTCTGTTTTTTGTTCTTACAAGTACTTGAGATGCCGCAGCGTGGCATCAAACAAGTTCGTATTTCTAATATTTCTTTATATTTTTCATAAAATATGTTATATTTTTTTATTGAAATTTCGTGAAATATGGGAGGTATTCCTATAGAAATTTTAAATTTTCATGCTTATAATATAGTTTTAGCTTACTAGCTAATAAGATAATAGAATGGAATATTACCAACTGGTGAATCTTGTTAACCATCTGATATACTATTCGATGGAACTCTGATATAATACAAATACATTCGCAATATTGCAGTATAATATAGAAGCTAATATTTTAAATTAATTCATTTACTCATGAAAATGATTTATTATATAATTATTTAAGAATATTTTTACATATATAGTATGCTTTACGACATTTGGGTTATTGAACTTAACTACTATGTATCGTATAATATAGAAAGTTGATTTTTAGCGGACATCTATAACGCTATTAAGAGGAGATTTGAAAATGATGACGAATAAAAGATTAGGAATTGATATTGGTTCAACAACAGTTAAAATTGTAGTCCTTGATGAAGCAGGAAAAATACTTTTTTCTGATTACGAGCGACACTTTGCAAATATACAAGAAACCCTAGCTTCTCTTATAAATAAGGCTCAGGATTCTTTGGGCGATTTAATGATTTCACCAATGATTACAGGCTCTGGTGGTCTGACCATCTCGAAGCATTTGAATATCCCTTTTGTTCAGGAAGTTGTTGCTGTATCTACGGCACTTCAGGATTTCGCCCCCCAAACAGATGTTGCTATAGAACTTGGCGGAGAAGATGCTAAGATTATTTATTTTACTAACGGAATCGACCAACGTATGAACGGTATCTGTGCTGGTGGAACCGGCTCTTTTATCGATCAGATGGCTAGTTTATTGAAAACAGATGCTGCAGGACTAAATGCTTATGCTAAAAAATATCAGGCAATCTACCCCATTGCAGCAAGATGTGGTGTATTTGCTAAATCCGATATCCAGCCGCTGATTAACGAAGGTGCGACGAAACCAGATCTCTCTGCTTCTATTTTTCAGGCAGTTGTGAATCAAACCATCAGTGGTCTCGCTTGCGGTAAGCCAATCCGTGGTAATGTTGCATTTCTTGGTGGACCTCTTCATTTCCTTGACGAATTAAAAATTGCTTTTATCCGCACTCTTAATTTATCTGAGTCTCAGGTAATTGCTCCGGATCATTCCCACCTATTCGCTGCTGTGGGTTCTGCACTAAACGCAAATTCTGAGGTAGAAACCGAGTTTTCTTCTCTTTATACGATGTTATCAAATGGAATTAAGATGGATTTTGAAGTTCATAGGATGAAACCTTTATTTGCCGATCAGGCAGATTACGATGCTTTTCAAAAGAAACATTCTGAACATACCGTTAAAAAAGGAGATATCAAAGTATATGAAGGCAATTGTTATTTGGGAATTGATGCTGGTTCCACAACTACAAAAGTTGCAATTGTTGGAGAAGACGGCTCATTATTATACTCCTTTTATAGCAACAATAATGGCAGTCCATTAAAAACTACGATTCGATCCATTAAAGAAATTTATGAAATACTTCCGAAAAAAGCTAAAATAGTACGTTCCTGTTCCACTGGTTACGGAGAAGCTTTAATAAAGGCTGCGTTAATGTTAGATGAAGGTGAAGTAGAAACCGTTGCCCACTATCACGCTGCTGCTTTCTTTGAACCTGAAGTTGATTGTATTTTATATATCGGCGGCCAAGATATGAAATGCATAAAAATCAAGAATCACACGGTAGACAATGTTCTAT
>JBASOB010000645.1:0-5952 GCA_049657865.1 Mobilitalea sp. | reverse complement strand
CCAACAGATACAAAAGTTAAGACACTTGATTTATCGGCCCTTCTCGTTGCAAGTACAGTTGCTAATACTCCAATCCCGGCAGCAATTATTGAATTCCATACCTTGGGCTCAGGTAAGAAAGCTTCCTCAGCAATCAGAATTGTTCAAATTCCGCTTCAGGCTACAATGCCTGCAGTTGTAAGTATATCAGGATCCTCTATTACCATAAGTGATGCGGATACGAAAAAAGCATATGAATACACATTGGTGAAAAAGGGAGCAGTGCTTAGTTTATCGACAGCCAAATGGACTCAGATAACATCAGCACGTGTCGCAGTTGATAAAAAAGCTGAGATTGGTGACAAGATACTTGTTCGCATTAAGAGCACAGTTGACAAAACTACAAAACAAGTAATATTAGCGTCTACCTATATCGAATTTCCTATTACCTCGGTAACGAAATAGAAATTGATTTAGCTTTTTCTTGTATAGAAAGAAATATTGTGGTTCTATAGGAATGATAATAATAGGAACCCTTCAGGAAATATGATATGCAGTGACCTTTTAGAGTTAGACCCAAATCTAACAGAGGAAGTCATTACAATATATCGAACCTGGAGGGTTCCTTTTTATTACATAGGGACTTTATTTACATAATGGTTTACTTTTATGTGGTGCAAATGATTTATAATAATTCCTTGATTCTTGATTCACCATAAACCTTTATTCCATTATCAGTTAATAACTGAGCCAGTATCCCGTTACCAGGAACAAGTGTACCATTGAATGATCCGTCATGGATGATTCCATATCCACAGGATGGGCTTCGCTCCTTTAAAATAGCACAGGTAGCGTGATAGGATTTGGCTAGCTTTAAGACTTCTTCTGCACCTTTTTTATACGGAGCAGTAACATCGATACCTGATTTGGTTAAAACCCTGTTCTGCACTATTTCAGCAGGTTCGCGAGGCGTAGGCAAACCTCCGAATATTTCAGGACATACCGGAATTAGATGATGCTTTTCCATTAATTCATTGATCCCGTCAAATACAAAACCGGTATCGTTATATCGACAATTGACTCCCATCATACAGGCACTTACTAAAATATTCATAGAACCTCCTTAAAGAATGTAATTTGTGATTGATTATTCTAGTGCTATCCAAGTAGTTCTTGCACCATTTCGCGTTTCTCGAAAAGTATGCAGCCACCAGAATGTTCTCCTAGTAAGCTTTCGTTGGCTTGCAGTTTCTGAAATAGAGGAGATTTCAGCGCCTCCCTTAAAGATCCGTTTTTAATATTTGTATCCGAATAAGGAGAGAAGGGACATGGCTCTGCACTTCCGCTTGAGTTAATATGAAAGAATCCTCTACCAGCAGCCAGGCAGCCTCCGGAATCCTTCTCATCGCCAGGGAAGGAGATAAAAAGCATATCTTCATAGCTCTTTCTTAAATCTAAAAGTTGAAGGTTTAAGAAATTACGATCTGATTCGTCGGGAGCAAGAGCAGCGGTTGTAGAGTCTAAAGGAACATATTCTACATAGAATATCACTTTACAGCCACGTTTGTAAAGCTTGTCTAGAAAATCTCTGCTGGTAACCTCTAATATATTCGCTTTAGTTATTGTGATGGAAGCGCCATAGACGATTTTTTCTTTCAGTAATTGATCCATTTTAGTGATTAATTGATGATAGATGCCTTGGCCACGTCGTTGGTCCGTAGTTGCTTCATTGCCTTCAATACTTAGAATTGGTAATAAGTTACGATGATCTGACAGTAGAGCAAAGTAATCTTTGTTTAACATCGTGCCATTCGTAAAAATAGGAAAAAGAATATCCGGTACCTGTGCAGCGGCCTGTACTACATCAAGCCTCATAAGCGGTTCGCCACCTGCTAATAGGATAAAGGAGACTCCAAGTTGTTTTGCCTCTTCAAAAATACGGGACCACTCTGCAGCGGATAGCTGATGTTCGGACTGATCATCATGGCAGTCATGGGTAGATCTGGCATAACAACCGGCACATTTGAGATTACACTGCGTAGTGATACTTGCGATTAGAAAAGGAGGGATATGTTCCCCCTGTAATTCACTTTGCCTGCGAAGATTGCGCGCACGTTTACTGGCGAGGGAGTATTTCGTAAGAAAAAGACTCTCTTTCGGATTTGATAAGGTCGCCTTGATTGCGTTTTTAACTATATTTTCAACACCGGTACTTAGGTAGTGTTCTAGATGGAAAGGTGCAGTCATTTTAATTCCTCCTTGAGAATGAAAAGGTTGTTATCTTTTACTTTGCTTATTATACAGTATCTTGTTGCATTTGAGATTAGAAATACATTAAATATAGATAGAATAAATATAAGAGGGTGTTATAAAGGGTATTAGTAAAAGCCCATAGAACCAGATAATCAAAAGCATTCAGTACCTTTTATGAGGCAGAAAGCAGTCTGCATTATATGGTTTTATGGACTTTTGATGGTGCTAATTTCAATTCATTTAATAAAGTAAAACCTAGAATCATGAATCCGCCAACAATCTGAAGAAAGCTAATCGATTCCTGTAAAATTGTAATGGATACGATAATTGCCACTAACGGATCGATATAACTTAAGATTGCTGCCTCCTGGCCTTTTAAATCTTTCAAGGAAGAGAAATACATGCAATAAGTAATTGCAGTGTGCACGATACCGATAAGGAAGAGATTAAGAATACCGACAGTACCAGCCGAAGCAGGGTGAAAACCACTTGTAATATATACATATGGCGTAAGTACGATAATCGCTGCAAAGAATTGAAGCAGGGTACGGTCAATGCCAGTAACATTCTTAATAAATTTATTTAATATGACAACGCTGGCATAGAAAGATGCAGCGCCTAAGCCCAGTAGGATGCCAATTATATTATGATTGGGATTACCAGCACCGCCGATATTAATGATTAATATTAATCCTACCGTAGACATAATAAAACAAAATATCTGCTTTATGGTCATTCTCTCTTTAAAAAGAATTGGACAGGCAATCGTAATAATAACCGGAGCAAAATAGTAACTTAAAGTCGCGAGGGATACCGTGGTATAATGGTATGCTTGAAAGAGTAAAATCCAATTGAAGCCCATTGCTGCTCCGGATAGAAAAAGGAGAGGGAGGTCTTTCTTGATTTCTCTCAAACGAATTCGCTTATCGCTTAGCAATTGGTAAAGTATAATCGATATCGCTGCGATAATCGCACGATAGAGTGCAATCTCACCTGATGATAGAGGGATGTTCTTAACGAAGATTCCAAGAGTTCCAAATACCATCATCGAAATCACTATTTTGAATTTCGCATTCATCTATAAGCCCTTTACATAGGTAATTAATGGTTCAATATATTCAATCTTAGTATAATCACAGGAACTTTGCATGGATTCTGCCATTTTTGCTTCTTCAGGTGTTTTATCTGCCTTTTTAGCGGTCATGGAAGAAGCCATCTTTAAGATGCGTTTGCTAAAAAAGCCCATCTTATCATAATTGAGACCGCCTTGAAAATAAAAGTAAGGAACATTATTCTTTTCTTCTTCTGTAAAATTAGTTTTAATTACCATCTGTTTGGCATCCTCGTCCTCTATTCCAGCGAGGCCAACAGCAAAAACAATTAATTTTTTACCGTTTAATGAGTTCATGAGCTCTTTAAATTTTTTAAAGGCTCCTATCGTACCGGCCATAATTCCACCGCCATAAATAACAAGGTCGTAGGGCTGTAAAGCACTAGCAGTAGCCTCTTTCACAGGAATAGCAGTGCAATTTAATTGTTCGGAAATCCATTCCGCATATTGTTTTGTAAAACCAGTTTTACTTTTGTAAACTACGATCGTTTTCATTTTGAATCCCCCAATTTATTATTATTCTGATAACGTATATTTATTCGAATTATTCGATGATATCACCCAGATATGTGAGATGTCGTAAAATGGTATCATATTGAATGATGTGCTAAGGAAAACAAATCAAATTATGGTTCTAGTGTGAGACAAAACTGCTTGATTTTCTCATCAGTATCATCCTTCGGTGATTTCAGCGGATCAATGAAATAGGTAGTAGCAAGAATTTTGTTTCCTGCCATCTTTTTCTCCATCTTATCAAAACATTTCTGCACATCGCCACCAGAAGTAGAAGCGAAAAGATATACATTCTTATCCTGAATATTATAATCTGTAAGAAATGTAAGAATGGGTGGAGTGAAACTGCCAGCCCAAATAGGAGTGCCGATTATGATAGAGTCATATTTAGATAAGTCGATGGCTTCATTTTTTAGTTTCGGAGTTTCATTAAAAGTTACGCTTTTACCGCCCCAGAAATATTTCTTAAATCCAGTGGATGGGTATTCTTTTACAGGCTCTAAACGAACGAGGTCCGCACCTGTTATCTTTGCTATTTTCTTTGCGATAAAATCGGTATTCCCCTCAAGGGAATAATAAATAATAACACTTTTCATATTGATTCTCCTTTAGCTGGTGATAAATAATTGGCAACTGTGGAACAGATTCATAAATACTAATCTTTATTATAACATAAAATTATACATATTAATGTAATAATATTAAACCGGGCAGAGCGGAGAGCGTTATTCATTGAATTTGCTTCCACATTTAGGGCATATGTTGCCTTCTTTGTAAACATAGCCGCAACGGTAACAGCACTTAACAGCATGTTTTTCCTTTGCCATATAGAATACATTTCTGGATTCAGGCTTTTCTTTAAGATAAATAATAAAGTCAATGAATGCAGTAGTAAAGGATTTTGGATTCTTTAATTTGTGTGAATTAGAGATTTTAACTTTACCGGATCTTTGAGTATGCACATACACATTTTTCTTGAATAATCCGGTGCCCGCAGTAACACTGTCGATATCCATTACAGATACTGCCCCTGAATTAGTTAGGCTATTATAGAAGATATGATCAGGAGTCAACACAAAGCCACTTTTTCCATTCGAAAAATGGGAGGTATCACAAATCAGGATAGGGAATTCGTATTTGCCCCTTTCGGCGGCATAAGTATTCATTGCATTGATTATGATCTGAGAACCTTCCTCTTCGGTATCGCCCTTCATCATTTTTCGTGCATCATAAAAGTAAATTCTGGAGTAGTCTTCTTGAGTCCAATTCATATCTTTACTAAACTTCTTGACCAACAGCTCGCATTCATCTGTCTTCAGCTTCATTAGTCGTTTATCGATCAATCCAAGTGTATTTGATTTAAGTTCTGGCAGAAAATTTTCTGAAGATATTTCTTCATATGCTTCTAAACCTTCATCAAAGGTAATATCTGCAGGATCTGGGCATATTTTTTTGATGGCAGCTTCATCGAGCGAATAGATTCTATCATGAATTTTTTCGAGGAAAGGAGTCACATTCTTATCATTAAAATTCTGAGCTTTTAATCTATTATAGGTGTCGAACAGAGACGTTCTGTCTTTTGCATTTGTGCGTTTAATAAAAGCTGAAATTTCCTGTTTCTCTGCATAATCTCGCTTTTCTTCCAGAAGATTTATGGAAGAACTGTTATCAATTTGTCGATATTGATTTAGCAGATCAAGAAACTGTTGATACTGTTTCTTGTTGATGTTATCAGGAATACTAGCAACGAGTTGATCTAATTCTTTTTGACCGTTTCTCTTCAGCAAATCCATTAAAGTTTTGATCATTGGTTCTATTACGCTTTCGGCACAATCGCAGTCCTTGATTTCCTTAAGAAGGGGAAGAAGATCAGCATACTTTTTTTCTTTGCCTGAAGTTATCTTTTGAACCAATTCCTTTTCTTTTTCTTTAAAAAGCGCCTTTTCGATGATATCTAGGAAGTTTTTCTTGTCATTTTCAGCGAAATCAAGGGAAGATAAAATCATTGATTTTAGATCACCGAGCTGCGTTAAGGAAAGTTTTTCCACTACACCGAGAAAATTATCATGTGCTCCATTGATAAGACTATTTAAGAT
>JBASOB010000644.1:0-1563 GCA_049657865.1 Mobilitalea sp. | reverse complement strand
GCCATGCACATAGTTTTGGCCTCCTCCAGACACTTTGAAAACATCGCTGCCTATTGGAACTGAAACTACCCTTTGATCATCACTCCCTAATATATCCCCTAGTGTAACACTTCCAATACCATCTGCATTCACTCTTTCGTTTGCAACAACATATCGTCTGCCAACCAAAGCATTATTCTTATGAAAGCCACCAATTTTATCACTTTCAGCTAGTTTGTCACGTTTATAGATGAATCCATGATCTGCCGTTATTATAAAATGAATGTTATTGGCACTTGTAAGTCTTTTTATCATAGTATGAATCTCTTCTACAGCTTCTTCGCAGGCAATAAAGACTTCATTTTCAGTATTTAGCTTATCACCTCTGGCATCTATCTGATTATGATATATATATACAACATCCTGTCCAACGAATATCTCCTTCAAATCAGCTATCTTCATTGTTTTTATGTCATCAAATTGGACTGTTCGACTATTTGGCACATAAGTTTGTAGTATTTGTTCTCTCGACTTTAAATCATCACATACCTTACCATCTACTAAAATCTTATAGTCATCACTCATAGAAAGTTCTTTATGTGGGAGTAATGCTGACATACCAAATCTCGTATAGGAAGGTAAGACACTTTGCATTGCTGCAATCTTCGCTGTACATTTTTCATCTTCCTGCAACCTTTTCATTAGGGTTTGCCCTACTTCAAAGCGGAGTGCATCGGATATAATAACAACAACACGTTCTTTGGAGTTTCTTATATATCTATTAAAAAATTCCTGCTGTTTTATAAGCCCTGTATCTGCTTTCGCATCTACTAAGGCCTTGTTCCACTCTACGGACAATTTATCTAAGAATTTATTTGTATAAATATTCTCTACCAAATCACGAAGAGATTCATATGGGGTATTATTTAACACTTTATCAAAGTGAAAATAGAAATAGCGATATTTCTGGTCAATCATATAATCTTTTACAATATATTGTTTTGCTATTTCTTCTATTGTTTTCTTAGGCTCAAAGTGAGCTGCAAGAATCAGGTAATAGACATTTTCAATAATATAGTAATGGGAACAATATATCTTTCTATAGTGCATCTTTCTTCTTAAACGACAAATTTCCGGTATAGTATATCCATGCAATTTAGCATCGGTATCTTCATTCTCAAGCCTTGCAATAAGCCATTTAATTATGAAGATATCAACCTTACGGAATATTTCACAATCAACTATATTATCTGTCCCTATTCTTTCAAAGATATCGTCACCTTTTAAGCTGTCATATACCATCTGTGAAAGTTCATCGAAGTTCTCATTATAAATCAGGCTATTCATTAAACTATCCAAAAAAGCTATGATATTCCCTGATTTATAGGAACAATAATTTCTCCATGCCTGTGGAAGCTCTGTATGAATCACCTTTGAAGTATAGGTCACATATAATGTGTAAATAAGTTTTGATAAAGACGGTACAATATCTGTGTATCCAAAGGTTTCCTCACACATCTTCCAGAAAGGATCTATCAAATCATACTTCTCAAATTCAGACAAATATTTATTATTCTCTAACTC
>JBASOB010000643.1:0-3651 GCA_049657865.1 Mobilitalea sp. | reverse complement strand
GTAATTAAGGACAGAAAGGCGCTCTTTTACAGAAGCATAATTGATATCCGGATTATCTAGCAGATCCGCTAAAAAGTAGGAATACATAAAACCCTTATTGGTACTGATGAAGCTATTCTTCTGCAACTCCATGGAAATAATTCGACTGGTCCTATGAAGCATGATACCGTCAAATTCCTGAAAAGGATGATCCTGCTCGTAGAGCATAACATGACCGACTTCAATATCATTAATCGTGATAGCATCGACTAACATGCCTTTGCCATGTAAGGGGTTTTTAAAGTAAATAGGGGAATTCTGCGCTCTTATTTTCTCATCAAGCCGAGCCTGTTTGATAAAAATAACGCCTTGTTCGCTGATATATCCTTCTTTGTTTTCATCGGAGACAAAGGTACTGTCGGCTAGAATACCGGAGGAAACAGCTAGATATTTGTGACTGCTGTCGATGACAAACATGGGATTGCCAAATACCTGATAGCCAATATCGACTAGATATTGCAGGCCTTGTTCTTTGAAAAAGGCATTAATCAGCATATGAAGTCCTGCATTAATTTGCTGAATATTCTGTAAAATATCCTGAATTTGATTGAATAACTCTAACGGATCAAATTCATTTGCAATATATAAGATATGGAAAGAACTATGGGAATAGCTAGCCCAATCAGATGGAGAACCATAACATATAAAAGTGAATTCGCCCTGAGTATTCGGTGAGGGTAAACTTTCGCTTGCTCCCATGTAAATGATATGGTTTTGAAACTTAGCCTGTGTCTTGGTAAAGAATTTTATGATGCTGATATCTATGTTTAAATCTTGATTACCATATGCGGCAATTTCATAGGTTGATAGATGCTCTTTGATCGCATATAACTCCATTATTTTCCTCCTGATTTATATGATTTTACTGTTGTGCGTCCGCACAAGAAAAGGGACTGCAGTGATGGTAAATTTGTGCCTAATCCCATAGAATTACTGTATTTTATTATATATACTCATAGTATAAAGTGCAATAGATATTAAAGAAAAGGAGACAGAAAAGTGAGTTTAAGAACAGAAGTAATTGAAAAGATACAAGAACGTTTAACGGTAATATTTGGAGTAGGTGAGTATAACGAAAAAACCGATTTTGATTTATTAGGTATGAAGTCAGTAAATTACTCTCAATTAACAACAGCATTGGAAGATGAGTTTGATGTTGAGATTCCTTATATGGATTTTAAAAGAAGATTAACCATTGGTGCTGCAGCTGATTATATTGTGCAGTTAGTGGAAGGTTAGTAAGTACAGAGAAGGAGGTAGCAAATGGAACAGCCAGAGTTATTTTCAAAAAAAGAAACTTTTAATGGTGTTGAAATGGAAACGCTATATCGCCAGGCAAGAGTTCCGGTTGATCCGGAGGAAGGTTTGGATTTGTCCAAATTAGAAGGGATTGCATCTACAGCACATGGATTTTGTGCAAAATTCAATCAAAGAACTTTTGTAAATGAAGATGGAATTCTCTGCGAACAGGATGTTCCTGTAGTGCTCAGAGACGGAACTACAATCTACACAGATATTTACCGTCCGCAAGGAGAAACCAATATTCCGTGTATCGTATCTTGGAGCTATTATGGTAAGAGACCAGGAGATGGAATGAGTGAATGGCAAGTAATGGGAGTTCCGCCAGGAACTATTTCCACAATGTCGAAGTTTGAATCCTCTGATCCAGGATACTGGTGTCGTCAAGGGTATGCAATTGCCAATGTTGATCCGAGAGGAACGGGACATTCAGAAGGTGATATTAATTTATTTGGTACCCAGGATGCAAAAGACGGATATGACTTTATTGAATGGATAGCAAAATTAGATTGGTGTAATGGACGTGTTGGTATGGGCGGAAATTCCTGCGTTGCTATGACGCAGTTCAGGGTTGCAGCTCAGCAGCCGCCTCATTTAACCTGTATCGCACCTTGGGAAGCAACTACAGATATTTATAGAGAATCCATATATGAAGGTGGTATTCCCGCATTAGCGTTCAACGAATTTATTGTTGCTTCCTTAACAGGACCTAATAAAATAGATGATCAGGTAGCCATGGCACGTAAATATCCACTTATGAATGCTTATTGGGAAGATAAAATACCAGATTTTAAGAAAATTAAGATTCCTACTTATTGTTGTGCTTCCTGGAGTCATTTCCACTTAAGAGGATCGTTCAATGCATTTAGAAAAATTCGAACAACGAGAAAATGGTTGAGAGCACATAGAGAACAAGAGTGGCCGGATTTATATAATCCAAACAATATTGAAGATCTGAAACGTTTCTTCGACCGTTATTTAAGAAACATCAATAATGGCTGGGAGATGACACCACGTTACCGCGTGGAGGTTATGGACGCTTTTGACTGCGATTATCAGACAAACCGTGCTGAAAAAGAATTTCCATTGGCAAGAACCCAGTATAAAAAATTATTTGTCGATACAGAGAATTTGACGCTATCGAGTGAACCAGTTGAAAGAGAAATGAAGATGAGCTATGACGCAAATGATGGTGTCGCTAACTTTGATTTCAGTTTCGATCAGGACACAGAGATTACTGGATATATGAAACTTCGTCTTTGGGTTGAAGCGGAGGGACATAATGATATGGATATGTTTGTTAATATCCAAAAAACAGATGAGAATGGAAACTGGCTACCTACTTATATCTTAGGAGAACCACATCCTGGTAGTTGGGGAAAAATGCGAGTTTCTCACAGAGCACTTGATGAAAAACTTTCGACTGATTATGAACCCGTACAATCACATCTTGAGGAAGAAAAATTGAGCCCAGGCCAAATTGTACCTGTCGATATTGCAATTGTTCCGTCCAGTAAAATATGGCATAAGGGACAGAAGCTGAGAGTGCAGGTTGCTGGAAGATATATTCGAGAAGGCTGGTTTGAGCCACTTGCATGGGAAACGGATAATAAGGGAAAACATGTTATTTACTCCGGTGGAAAATATGATTCCTTCCTTCAAGTACCGATCATCCCGCCCAAATACCAAGCTGGAGATTATATTTACAGATAAAATGGGAGGGCTGTTAATGAACAGCCCTTTTCCATAGTTACAATTTGACATGGAGGAAGATTATGAATGTGATGGAAAGCATTTTCGAAAAAGCGAAAGCCAATCCTCAGAGGGTTGCTTTTCCGGAAGTGGAAGAAGAAAAAATATTATTGGCAGCGAGAGAATGTGCAGACAACGGTATCTGCATGCCAGTATTAGTTGGTAAAAAATCAGAAATATTAAAATATGTCGAGGAGTATAAAATTAGTCTTGCGGGGATGCAAATTGCTGATAGTGAAGACGAGGAAAAGCTGGATGCTCTTATCGAAAAATATACGTTGGAGAACCCGGTAAATAGCACAAAGACAATGAAGAGAAAATCAAAAGACTCTTTATATGTGGCATTAATGTTAGAAGCAGTCGGTGAAGTTGATGCGACTTTTGCAGGAATGTCCCACACAACAGGAGACGTTATTCTCGCAGGGCAGATGGTAGTTGGGTTACAGGAGGGCGTTACTACGGTTTCCAGCGTTGGAATTGCTAATATCCCTGGATATAAGGGATCCGAAGGCGAACTGCTTGTAATCGGAGATAGCGCTGTATGCGCGAATCCTTCAGAGG
>JBASOB010000642.1:0-3429 GCA_049657865.1 Mobilitalea sp. | reverse complement strand
GCTTATTTTTATAACTCCATCTATGAACAAGCTTTGAAGTATTTATTTAAGGCTCGGGATTTGTTAGAAAAAGTAAACGATGATTTTTTGATGAGTTGTGTGTTGAATAATATTGGGGAAGTGTTCCGTGAGTCACTTAAGTATAGGAAATCAATAGAATATTTTAATAAAGCTCTTGAGTTGTGTGAAGACAATAAAATGAGAATCAACGAAGCATCTCTTCTAGGCAATATAGGCGAGATTTATTTCCTTGAAGAAAAACAGGAGAAAGCTTTAGAATACTTTATGAAAAGCTATAACCTTATTGTTGAAGATAATGATATGCTAATGCTCGGTGAAGCTGAAAACAAATTAGGAAAAGTTTATTATCTTAATGGAAATTATGAGAAGGCAGAAGAATTGTTTAGCAGCGCACTGCAAAGATTAGAAGGAATTGAAAATAAGTTTTATGCAGTGGATGTATTGATCAATATCGCAAAATTGCACTTTGAACGGGATCGGATAATTCCTGATTATTATTTTGAAAAAGCAATTCTGTATGCGGAAAAGGTAAACTCTAAGAAAAAATTGAGTGAAGTATATCAAATTTTAGCCGATTGCCTTGAAAAAGCAGGAGATTATGAAGCTGCACTAGGTTGCTTCAAAAAATATCATCGTCTTGAGAAGGAAATTAGTACTTTAATCGTTGGCAATAAATTTGAGATGTTTAAAATTGAAATGGATTATCTGAATGGAAGTCATAAATTTGAAAATTCAGAAATGATCAACCAGCGATTAGAAATAGAAATTTACAATCAAAAAATGGAATTAAAGAAAATACAAAAATTAAACAGCATTTTAGAGGGAAAAGCTTTTGAAGATGAACTTACCGGAGTTCCAAACAGAAGACATATTAATAGTAATCTAAATAAGCTGCTGGAAGAATCAGTGTTACAGGATCATATTATTTCATTATTCATAATTGACATCGATATGTTCAAAAAATATAATGACACCATGGGGCATGTGGAAGGTGATCGATGTCTGATCAAGATTGCAAATTGCCTGAAAGATATCAATGTAATACGAAATGATACCTTTGGAAGATATGGTGGAGAAGAATTTGTATACTATGCAATGGATATCACCTACAATCAGGCAAATGAGCTTGGGAATTTATTCAGAACGATGGTAGAGAAATTATCTCTGCGTTATAAGAACGGCACTGAGATGAAACTTGTCACAATAAGTGTGGGGGGAGTAATCGGCAGACTATCAGAGTTTAAGAATATATCGGACATCATTCGGATTGCTGACCAAAAGTTATATCAGGCAAAAGAAATGGGACGAAACATAACATGCATCGAGAAAATGCTGGTATAATAAAACAAACGGAAAGAGGGTACCCGGGTGATACAGACCATCAAAATGAATCTAGATAATGTGGAGCATTTAGCTTCCGTTGCAAAGGCATTATCCTCAGAAACTAGAATCGAGATTTTGAGGCAGCTTCGTCATAAAGATTTAAATGTCAATGAGATTGCGGAAATACTTGATATTCCTGCTTCTTCTTCTGCTGCCCATGTAAAGGTTCTTGAAGAAGCAAATATGATTAAATCTTCTTTACAGCCAGGTATCCGTGGTTCCATGAAGGTTTGTCATATTGTGCTGGATCATATTTATGTGGAGATGAATACTACGAAGAATCTTGAGCAGGAAGAGGAAATTATTAAGATGCCGATTGGCAGTTATGTGGATTATAAAGTGAAACCTACCTGTGGGATTGCAAGTGTAAAAGGACCAATCGGTGCAGAGGATGAGCCTCGCTGTTTCTATCTTCCGGAGCGCATGGATGCACAGATTATCTGGCTCGGAGATGGATATATTGAATATCGTTTTCCAACCTATACTTTTTGTGACAAAAAACTGAAGCAGCTGGAAATCTCTATGGAAATTTGTTCAGAGGACCATGAATATAATATGAATTATCCTTCTGATATCACCTTGTGGGTCAATGAGAGGGAAGCTGGTACCTGGTCCTGCCAAAGCGATTATGGCGGAAGAAGGGGTAAATTAAACCCGGATTGGTGGCCGGATAAAAACACGCAGTACGGAATGCTTAAAACATGGAAGATTACAGAACAAGGTTGTTTTCTTGATGATGAAAAGATAAGTGAAAAAGTAATCGTTGATTTTAATATCGGTAGACAGGATTACATCTCCGTACGGGTTGGTATAAAAGAAGATGCCGTACATAGAGGCGGGATGAATTTGTTTGGTGAAAACTTCGGCGATTTCGAACAGAACATCATAATGAAAATAGTCTTTTAAACGATACTCCTGATTATTATGACGATAAATTAATGTGAATATTCCGAAGATAATACTTAAATATTACTAGATAAGAATAAGATATCCTCTTTACAAACCATCGTAAGAGGAGTATTATTTATTTAAACAAACAAAAAACTTGCAATATAACAAAAATAGTGGTGTAAATGAAATCAGGTCCATATTACGAATTGATTTCATCTGATAGAAGAATAGAATCACTTGATAATCGAGTTATATGAATGAGGAATACCTAATAAAGGAGAATAACGATGAAACAAAAATTACTTCAAAAATTCGAAGAAGTATTTGGAAATGAAGGAGAATATCAGGTTTATTTTGCCCCGGGCAGAGTTAATCTGATTGGTGAACATACCGATTATAATGGCGGTCATGTATTCCCTTGTGCCTTGACGATTGGAACCTATGCGGTTGCCAGAAGAAGAAATGATAATAAACTATGTTTTTATTCCATGAATTTTGAAGAACTTGGTATCGTGGAATCCTCTACAGAGAATCTCATCTTTAAGCCGGAAGATGATTGGACGAATTATCCAAAAGGAATTGTATGGACAATGCTTAAAAAAGGATATCAGATAGAGAACGGCATGGATGTGTTGATTTATGGCAATATCCCGAATGCTTCCGGTTTATCCTCCTCTGCGTCCCTTGAAGTCCTTACCGGTTTTATTCTTAAGAACTTATTCCATCTTGAGGTCAGCTTTACGGAACTTGCATTGATCGGTCAGTATTCCGAAAATAATTTCAATGGTGTAAACTGTGGTATTATGGATCAGTTTGCGGTAGCAATGGGCAAGAAGAATCAAGCGGTTTTCTTAGATACTGCTGATTTATCTTACGAATATGCACCACTTGAATTAGGTGATGCGAAGATAGTAATCATGAATACGAATAAGAAACGTGGACTTGGTGATTCTAAGTACAACGAGAGAAGAAGCCAGTGTGAAGCTGCATTAGCAGATTTACAGAAGGTGGTATCGATCAAAGCACTTGGTGAACTTTCAGATGAGCAGTTTGAAGAATACAAAGATGCAGTTAAAGACCCGATCCAGAGGCAACGTGCAAAACATGCTGTTTACGAGAATAATAGAACCATCA
>JBASOB010000641.1:0-2751 GCA_049657865.1 Mobilitalea sp. | reverse complement strand
TTCCTGTGGAATATCAATTTCAATGCCTGTTTTACTGTCTAACCCTAACTTTTTAGATGTTTCAATTATATCATTAACGTCTACCTTTACAGTATGTTTTTGTTCTGTAGCCGGATTCACTCCTAATACTGTTACAAAGAAATATATATTGCATGAATTTTGTATGGCTTCATACATATTCTGCCATCCGTGACCATAGCCATAAAGTGTATATGTCCAACAATTGAAATTTCTTTCTCCTACCTTTATGGTTCCAGGACAGAATATTTCAGTTAGAGGGTCAACACCTTTTTCAAGAGCTGCCAATGCAGTTACCATTTTAAAAGTAGAGCCTGGCTGAATAGAAGTAAGCATTGCAATGTTGTACAGCGGTTTTGGCGCCAAAGGATTTCTTGATTCATTTTGCAGACTGTTCCAGTCTTCATCAGATATGCCTGTTGAAAACATGTTTAAATCATATGATGGGTAATTTGCCATGGCTAAAACTTCTCCTGTTTTTACATCTAACGCAACCAATGAACCGGATGTAGCATTTTTATAGCTGTTTCCAGATTTGAAATTTCCCCATTCACTTTCAAAGACACCGCCTTTTTGTATTTGTTCAAGGCCTTTTTTCAGTGATTCCTCTGCTTTTTTCTGCAAATTTATATCTATTGTTAGATATAAGTCATCACCCGGAACAGGGGTTTGACTCGAAACAGACTTTATTGTTTCTCCAACATTATTTACTTCAACTGTTTTCTTTCCTTTTTCTCCTCTCAAATAGTGTTCAAACTTTTCTTCAACACCCGTTTTACCAATTATATCATCCAGACTGTAGCCATTTTCTTCAATATATTCTTTAATTTCATTTTCCTGTGATATCTTACCCAGGTAACCTAATATATGAGCAGCAGATTCTTTTTCAGGATAATTTCGGAGTGTTTCTACTTCAACATTTATTCCATTTAATTCATGGGTTCTCTCTGCAATCATAGCAACAGATTTTTCTGAAATTCCATAAGCTATATCTACAGGATGATATGAAAGATAACTTGTCTTTTTATACCTTTCTCTTATAACCAGCATATTCCTAAAGTCATAGTTATTAATGTTAGAATCTACTTCTAATGACCTTCTCATCATGTTAAACACTTCTTCAGCAGTATAATCAGTGGTTTCTTCATATGTGTCAACATTATTGCTTATCCAAATTCTTTTGTTTCTAATTGGAGTATATTCCCAATTATCTATTGATATATGGGGATTTAGATACTTAAACAGTTCAGTTTGGGCATAATATTTTATTTCGTAATTTGTTATAAAGTCATATAGCACGCCATAATTTTTAGCAGCCATTTCTTTAACAAAATCTAAAGCTGTTATTTGACTATCAAGATGAAATTGATTTATATACTTTTGTTTTATTTCCTCATCAGTAAATTCAAAAACACCCGTTTGTCCATTTTCATAATATTCAATAGGTAAATCAGGATAAGTTTCTATTAACTTATCTATAAATTCTTTACCTGGCATGATAATTCCACTTTCAGATTCATAGTTTGTAAGCAACAAATTATCAAGGGAATTTTTTAAAGTAAGAATTACGAAATCATCCTTTGCTGTTGTCCCTTCAGTAATTTCCTCATTGCTCAAAGATAAACTTCTCTTTATATTTTTAAACTCATTATCATATGAAAATGAAAATTCCATTAATGCAATATTATTTACTAAACCCTTAGATTTTAAATATTCATAAGAAAATTTTCTGATTTTAGGATTAGAAAAAAGCTTCTGCATATATTTATTTTCATTTAATAATTTTTCAATTATTATTTCATCAGGACTTTGGTTTTTAACCCCCATACTTTCAGCGGTTTCTTCCTGCTCTTTATGTTTATCGGTAAATATAAACTGTCCATTAAGCAGGTCAATATTAAAATCCTCCATATCCTTTTTTATTGTTTTTAATATTAAATCTTTAGGATTATACTTTTCTCCATATATAACTGCTTCGTAATTAAACCATTCATATAAATTGCCTTTTATTAAATTTATTACTTCTTCATGAGCTGTTTTGTCCAATTTTTCGTCATTTGATTTTTCGCTATCTACATATTCAAATGTATCTAAAAGTATTGGAAATTCATCAATTGGATTTTCCGCATTCATATCTAGTATTTTAGCCAAAGTATAGGATATTTGATTAAAATCATCATCTTCATTTATTTGATCCGTATACATTTGAACCGTAAAGCTGGATAGGTTGTCTGCTAAAACAACTCCGTTTCTGTCATATATTTTTCCTCTTGGAGCCTTGATAGGTATGTCCTTAATTTTTTTAACATCTGCTACTTCTCGGTAGCTAGCTCCTTCAACAATTGTCAGTACAGCCATTCTGTAACCTAAAACCCCTATTAATAAAGTAAATATTAAAAACAAAATATTAAATCTGTTAGATAAAAATTTTTTCATAAATAACCTCTTACATTTTAATTCAACAAAAAAGAAATGCCTTTATTGTTGGCATTAATTTTTGATACATTAATAAATTATATTATTTTTTTAATTGTGATTTTTTCTGATTGTATTCTTCTTCTGTAATTTCTCCACTGGCATATCTTTCATTTAAAATATTTAAAGCATTATTATTTGAACGTTCATTAGTCTTAGATGATAGCTGTAGGTAATTAATCAGAGCTACAATTCCTAATACTGTTAAAACAACAACACCTATCATCATGAACCAGCCCCATCCATACCCCATCATTC
>JBASOB010000640.1:0-3743 GCA_049657865.1 Mobilitalea sp. | reverse complement strand
TTTCCTCTTCCCATAGCTGCCGTTTTCATCACCAGATAAGGAACCACTGCAACAACATTAATGTGTGCTACATCCATTGCTCCATCTGGTCTCTTTGCCTCCAGTAAAATTTCTTGTGGTTTAAAATCAAAAGCAAAATTACCTCCAGTGGCTTTTAGAGCTTTTATCCCCTGTACATGCTGACTTCTCTTTTTTATCTGTGTTCCGCCATACATGCCAGCTAATACATCAACATCTACAGCATATGTAATATCATCCACAATGACATCCTTCACAAATGAAAAATACTTCTCGGTATGTTCCATATATCCATTTTTCAACAATATCTTAGCCATTGACTGATAACCAGAGTCCTCTAGCATCATATGATTAATCAAAACATCTACATCTACACTGCCAATATGTCCTTCATCTGGAAACATTAAATCCGGTACCCAGCCTCCGACAATTCTAATATCGTCTTTATATGCATCAAATAAATTTACCAATTCAACCAGGATTCTATGTGCTGCTTCTTTTTGCCCTTCAGAATAATCATGGCTATTATGCAATTCATCATCTCGTATCATTTTTTATCAATCTCCTTTTTTAGAATCGCTTCTGCCATTTCTTCGCCACGTCCTTTATTTTGCATGCAGTCCAGATAAATCTGAACCGGCGAAGCTACCGTATAGCCCTCAATACTGTGAGCATCTATGAGCAGATCATCATCATTTGCAATGATAACAGAAACATTTGCACCCGTTTCAACTTCTTTACATTCAGACTGAATTACGAATTCCTTATAGTCCTCAGGTCTGACAATAATTTGTACTTTGTTATAACGTACAACGGGTGTATATCTAACGCCACCAGAAAATCCTGTCAAATAACAAGAAATGCTGTTTTCTTTGACTAAATTCTGTACCTTTTTCTCAAAAATAGCAATTGGTTCTAATGTATATAATGAGCGACTATTATTTTTGCTCACACTATATTCCTTGCTCCATGCTGTCATAATAGATTCTGCATCTTTAATAACCAATCCATCCGTTGTCATTTCGGCCCATAACTGCTCGCATAAATAATCTTTCACTTTAGAAACCTGTCCGATACTGCATTCTAACTCATTAGCAAGATATTTTAGTTTCCATACATGTTTCACATCTTTCATAAGATATCGCAATATTTTTGATGATACCACATAGGATGGGTCAAAAACAGTTTTCATCTTATGCTTTGATATCATTTTATTTAAATTTCCTTTTTCAGAAATATAAATTGTATGCGTTTTAATCAGGCAATTCCCTGCTTCATCCATATATCCGATATCTGATTTTTCACACAACTCTGCTGATAGGTCCGATATATAAGGTGCAATAATAACTATATACGCGTTCTGCTTATTATCCGATGTATCAATTACTTCTTTTATTTGCTGAGGATACGCCCGATTTAATACATGTACATGAAACATGCGAAGAATTCCACCATCCAACTCAATTTCAGCTGTAAATCCATTTTCTGTATCACTTAAAATTTCACACTTATCTATGGCAGGAATCTTTAAAAGCATATTCACAAATCGCTCTTTTTGAATCGCGTACTCTTGTTTCACTCAAATCACCTCTTTCACTACTGTAGTGAAACCTATTATATCAGTGAAACTAAGCAATGTCAATTAATTCAACTCGCTCATTTTTCAATTGAAGCAAGCACTCTTAACTGCTCTAACGCTATTTGTCGAATTTTATTGGTTTTCATTATTTTTAACAACACAAGCATTTCCTTCTCTATCTCATCCATCATATCACCAGAAAATTCCTCATTTAGCAAATATCCTGCAGTCGTTTCCAAAATCTCAGCCAACTCCAAAATAATGCTTCCCTTAATATCTACCTTATTATTTTCATATTGTGAGATCAGTGGTTTCGTCGTACACAGTCTAACAGCCAATTCCTCCTGGGTCATTTCTATCTTTAATCTACAATTTCTGATTCTCCCGCCAATTGTTGTAGTATCAAATTTATTAACCATATTCCCTCTCCATTCCGGAGCAAAAAACGGAAATACAACCAAAAAAGTGCACAAAAATGGAGCCTACAAAAAACGTATGCTAACAATGATCACCACAGATAGATTTCCTCTATCTATAGCCAAGTTGCTTTCCGTTTTGTAGGCTCCTGATAATTCTGTGCTATGTCATCTCATTTTCACGCATAGCCTCTGTTAAATTCAGCTCTTTACAATACTTTTGATCATTAGTGCCGCCTCTGAGGGTTCACAGCTTCCCCAATCTTTCCGGGAGCCTCTGCCCAATATGCCGATTCCTCCAATGCCTCAATGTATTCAATTTTCAATTTCAATGATTTTTAGGATTCATGTCCTACGGCAGCTTTTCCCTGCTTATTCATCAAGGCGATTTCTTTACTGTAGGCTGTAGATCTCGATTTGAATTTTTCCCTTGCTTGCTCTGTATCTCGTCTGCTTTCAAATACTGTCACAATTCCATTCTCTACAAGTACCACCAGTTCAGAACTACATTTACTACATTTTAACTCTGTGTTTGCTACCACGCTTTTTTGCAAAAGATTCCCGCAGCAAGAGCAGCATGCACAATACTTCTTTTCTCTTTTTAATTCGCCCACCAATGAATTCCTCCAAATAATAATAATATTTTCAAGTAACTCTCATTCGGATTCAGGGAAAGTAAAACCGTTGATGAGGTTCCGGCAGCCAAGTTCCGTCGCATGGATAAGTCATGCTGACTGCCGGAATGTGTTTATGGGCATCAGACTTTCTATTCCAATGACTTGATCACCTTTACTGCCACGCCCTGGATCTTACAGTTCGGTACAATAATGTCCGTCATTTTTTTATTCTCAGGATGAAGCCTGATGCATTGTTTCTCTTTGTCCTTATAGAAACGCTTCAAGGTATTTTCATTCTCAACTAGAGCAACCACAATCTGACCTTCCTTGGCTTCCGATTGCTTACGGATCAAAACTAAATCTCCATCATCGATGCCGGCATCAATCATAGAATCTCCGATAGCTCGCAAAAAAAAAAATTCTCCTTTTCCAAACACAGAAACCGGCAGCGATACAAATCCTTCTGCACACTCTTCCTCCAACTGTGGGATGCCACAGGATACTGAACCGAGGATTGTTACACTAGTTAGCTCTATGTTGATCTTTTCGGTCTTGTCCGTACTAATATTCTTGCCATCGTACTGGATCATTCCATTTTCTCTCATGGCGACCAAATACTTATAGGCAGTTCCTCGGGCAATTCCTAGCGTTTCCGCTATTTCTGTAGTGGACGGTGAGTGGCGATTTTGCATATAGTAATTTTCAATAAATTCTTGAATAGACTTCATCAGATCTATTGATTTGTGTCTCATACGCCGCTCCTTTCTAAGGCGAATACCCCGAAAATTTACTCCTTCATAGATATTTCTATGAGTTGCTTTATTTTGCAAATCTGTAACTGATATTCAGTTGTTGATCATTCCTTGCTCTCGCTTGGAATATGTATATATTAACTTCATATCGGATTTCACGAAAGAAACTAGGCTGGTGCATTTTTTAATTTTCGGACCAGTTTTTGGTGTTTCTCATTTACGAGCAAATTGAGGCATATCATGATTTATTTTTAGTAGTGGACTGTATTATACGTTCGGATGAGTTGATAAATCAGCTTTTTTAACTTCCGTTTCATCGAATACCGTCCACCACGTCACCTCTAAACTATTCCACTTTTAC
>JBASOB010000639.1:0-2877 GCA_049657865.1 Mobilitalea sp. | reverse complement strand
CGGCGATTCTGTCAGTACGGAAGAATGGCCGACCGGCCCAAGTGTTTATGCAGAATCGGCGATTGTGATGGAAGCCTCTTCCGGCCTCATATTATATGAGAAAAATATCAATGCTCAGAATTATCCTGCTAGCATTACGAAAGTAATGTCCGCCTTGCTGGCCATCGAAAATTCCTCCCCAAGTGATGTTGTTACTTTTTCAAAAGAAGCCGTCTTTGAGGTTGACCTCGACAGCAGCCGGATCGGTATTGATGTTGGTGAGCAGTTAACCATGCAGCAGTGTCTCTATGGAATGTTGTTAGAATCAGCGAATGAAGTAACCTATGCCGTTGCAGAACATGTCAGCGGTACCGTACCTGAATTTGTAACTATGATGAATGAACGTGCCAAAAGTATTGGCTGCCTGAATACTCATTTTACCAACCCACATGGTCTTCCGGATGATGATCATTACACTACTGCTTATGACATGGCTTTAATCACGAAAGAAGCGATGAAAAACGAGACTTTTCGTAAAATCTTCGGTACACGGACTTATCAGATTCCCCCAACCAATCTCCAATCAGAAATCAGGTATTTAAGAAATCATCACCGTTTTATCTTAAATCAAGAATTCACCTATGACGGGGCAATTGGTGGAAAAACCGGATATACCTCCAAGGCCTTATACACGCTGGTATCGGTTGCAAAGCGTGGTGACTTAGAATTAATCTGCGTCATTATGAGAGACGATTCTTTTGAACATCAATATACCGACACCCAGAAATTATTTGATTATGGCTATGATAATTTTTCGATCTATCCGGTCTCTGACTTAGAAAACACAGAGACCTTAAATGAATCCCCTTTATTTACAAGATATAACGCTCTTCTAAGTGAGTCCGAGTCTCCGATCATTACCGATGAAAGCGGATATCTTGTATTACCAAATACTGCTTCTTTTCAGGATGCGCAGAAAGAAGTCACTTTCTATCCTGCCAAAGACTCTACCGCGAACGGAGATGTGATCGGTACCATATCCTATACTTATAATGACAAATATGTCGGCGGTGCTGATATTCTCTATAACAGCGAGGAGAAACCTTCCCTCGCAAGCAGCAGTACAGAAAAAGAAAATCCCACGGTCAGCTCCGATGAGTCTTCCACGGAAAAATCCGATGGAAGTTTACGTCCACTCATTATAGGAGGTATCGTAGGATTTATATTACTGATCATTGGTTTGTATTTTGTAGTCATAGAACGTCCTCGTCTTAAAAGGAAAAATGCCTATTATAAAAAGCGTGCCCATCGGAAATCACATAGAAACGATGACTTTTACGATTTATAAATCTTAATTTCCAAACGAAGCAAAAAGTGATGCGATTTCATCTGCTGTTAATGCTTTATTGGGATCCGCATAGAGCGGTTCAATCTCAACACTTTTCTCACTCACTGCCTCAGATTCCGACTGGTCCTGATCGACTTCGGAAATTTCTGGGGCATTATTAATATCTGTTTCTTCTATTTCTTCTATTTCTTCTGTATCTTTTGAATCTTCTATTTCTTCTGTATCTTCCATCTCATTATAAGAATTATTCATCTTTTCCATTACAGCATTTTCTACGGTACCGGATAGATACTCCTCTGCCTCAGGTTCAACAATTTCGGATTTTTCTGCTTCGCTGTCCAAATCAAATACTTTGCTGGTATCCGTACTTTCAAAATTCCCTGCACTTGAGAAATCAAAATCAACCTCACTGCTATCTTCCTCTAACAAATCATTCCTAACCTCAGTATTTTGTGCTGTATATTCCTTGTTATTATATACTTTCACATCCACTGCACTATTTTGTTGGTTTGTAAGGTTCTCTTTTAACAGTTCATTATTTTTTTCCATCCAATCAAGGATAATGGATAATTGTTCCTGTCTATCCAGCTTCTCGCCTTGTGTTTTCAAAAACTCGATTATTTGAGTCGTATTATTTTTGTTATAATTCACTTCAATATTTAATGCCTTTTTTTGACCTTCTAAAGATTTTTTCTGCAATTCCATGATTTTTTGAAGGGCTCTTGCATTACTTTTTTCTAACGTTTCTAATCGGAGAAGGAGGGAAGCAAATTGTTCCGTCGCAATTACTGTATTCTTTTTTGTAGCTGCATAGGTTGCTTTTTGAATATTGAACTGATTGGAAAATCGTTCGCTCCATTTATCCGATTCTTCATTTAAAGTATGTTCTACAAAATATATGATTTTTTGATTTTCACTGGATATTTTCGTACTGATACTGTCTATTAATAAATATCCCGTAATTAAAACCACCACGCCAATTCCTATGACGCTTAATAAATCCCCATTGAATACCTGAATACAATAAGCTTCTAGTATTACTGCTATCATAAAACAGCTACTAAAAAATACAATATTAGCCTTCTTCTTCATTTCCTGCTTACTCCCATCTGTAACAATATCGTATATTTAATCTATTACACCTCAAGCAAGATGCATGAAAGAACTTCAAAATAAATTTCTTATGAAATTCATTTTGGAGTTCTTAATAAAACCTGCTCAATTTTGCATAATGGTAGGCTCGAACGTTTTTTCGAGACTATGGGCTCGAACGTTTTCTCGAGACTATTTTCCTACTTATATATCGTCACAACTGATTGGAAAGTTTACTTTCAGGCCAAAATATTATTAAATATTCTTGATTTTCGCCTTATTTGATTCCTCTATTGGCAATCGTACTGTGAATTTGGAGCCTTCATTTATTTTACTTTCTAATTCTATCGATCCATTATAATAGTTTACGATATGCTTTACGATGGATAAGCCAAGTCCTGTACCGCCCATTTTCTTGCTTCGGCCTCTATCAATGCGGTAAAAACGTTCAAAAACAC
>JBASOB010000638.1:0-3569 GCA_049657865.1 Mobilitalea sp. | reverse complement strand
ATGATATACTCCTCACTATCTTCATGCGTTACTTCAATCTTACTCTGCCCTGCATACTTAACTGCATTTCCGATCAGATTCTCATAAACCTGTTCCAGTCTTCGTGCATCTACTGTAATAAGGGTATCCGGAATATCTGTGCTCATGGCCACCCTGTTATCGCCTATTTGAATTCCTGACAGAATCTCTTCCATGAGCTGTTTTGCAGGATACTCTTCCATATTCATTTTCAACTTATCCAGATCAGCAAGAGAATGCAGAAACAGATCATTCGTCAGTCTGCTCACTTCGTCGCACTTGCTGATAATAACGGAGGTATAACGTTCTCTTCGTTCCATATTATGATCCATGCCGGCCTGCAATGCCTCTGAATAAGCCCTGATTGAAGCAATCGGAGTCTTAATATCATGAGAAATCGTAGCAATTACCGTCTTGTTATTTTCAATCGCCTCTTTCTCGCAGCTTCTGGCTTTCTTGATTTCACACCTCATATTGTCAAAAGCCCAGGTAAATGCGCCAAACATATTATTCCTCTCATATTCAAGAGGAATATCCATATTACCCTTTGAAATCTCAGCAGCGTAATTGTTCAGTTTATTAAAAGGCTTTACCACGCTTGTATAAATATAGACAAATACTAATAAGATAAATAACATAACCGCAATATAGATAGATGCGATCATTTGTCTTAGATTGCTGTTATCCTCCGTCCTCATTTCCTTGATTATAGAATTTTGAAGTTCACTAATTGCAGTATGTAATTTCTCGGTATCTGCTTCGCTAGTTATCTGTTCACCGCTACTTCTTGCATCTAGAATAATTTCCGTGGTAAGTTCCTCAATTTCATTGAGCATCACAATGTTGTTGCGCCTATCACCTCGATCATCTACATACGTCTTGGCATAAAAAACTCCCATTATCAGAGTGAAAGCCACTGCAAAAGTAATGGATACTTTTATTATATTGCTATTTAGGTTATTATTCATATTTCTTGCCCGCTGTCAAACAGATATCCAATTCCCCATACCGTCTTAAGCATTACTGGTTTGGAAGGATCTATTTCCAGTTTTTCTCTGAGCCATCTGATATGTACTGCAATCGTTGATAATTCCACTTGGCTGAAAGCTCCCCATACCTCCGACAATATTTTTTCTTTCTTAAGTACGGTGTCCTTATGTTCCATCATATAATTTAGTAAATCAAATTCTTTGAGGGACAGGAAAATTTCTTTCCCTGCCAAAGTAACCTGCCGGGAGGTGCTATCCACTCTTATACTACCAAATTCATGGATTTTCCCTTTCTCCATAAATCCATAAGTTCTTCTTAACGTTGCCTTGATTCTTGACAGCAGTTCCCCAAGCGAATAAGGTTTCGTCAGATAATCATCTGCCCCTAAGTCAAGTCCAGTAATTCTATCTGTCTCACTTGTCCTTGCACTTACAAATACAACCGGTATCGTACAGGTTTTTCTGAGTTCTCTGCAAAACTCAAATCCGGATTCACCTGGAAGATTGATATCCAGCACGATAAGCTGATAACTATGATTTAGAATGATATCATATGCTTTCTCCGCGGAAGCGACCCAGTCCACGGAATACTTATAATCCTCCAGCATATCTTTTGTTATCATAGCCAACTCACTGTCATCATCGACAATTAATATGTCCTTTGTCTGCACTCTGCTCGTCCTCCCCTATTCTTCTGAGTAATTGTTCTACTTAATTTATGTTACTATGATAGGATCAACGTAGTACTCTTTATGATTCTTAGATTTTCTTACATAGTCACAATTATATTCTATTGTTTCATTATTTACAAATAATTCTTGTTTTATAAGTTTAACAATAATTCTTGTTTTATAATTTTCATAATTATTTAAGATAGCACCAACCTTAATATCACAAAAAAAACCTGGTTTTTTATTTCTCCAGGTGTTTTTTATTTCTCCAGGTGTTTTTAATCATACGAACCAATATAATGACACTTTGTGACATCTTAAATACAAGAAAGAGTTGTGCAACGAGTGCACTGTGCACATTTCGTAGCTCTTCTAAGTGAAGGAAGAGGCTCTTTCTTTACGCTAATTTATTATAATCCGGGTCATCTTCCTGTCTTCTTAAGGACAGAAAGCGGTTGATTTCAATCACGAACATATTCCAGGCAAATACTCTGTGCTCACTTGACTTATCGGGATCCCCATTACAAGATAGATATTCATGGCTTGTAGGATTTTCCTTGTCAAATTCAATCTCAAAGTCAAGTCTATTATTCATAAGCGGCATTGCTTTCTCCCATCCGTGCAGGTATCCGGTCGTGAGAGCAATATATTCCGGCCTCAGATAGCTTCCGCCATTCGCGTAGCGCCCACCTTCCCAGAACATATCCTTACTGAACGGATTACAATCCTTTGTAAAGAATTGTCCATCCGCCCTGCACATAATCGGCATCAGGCAGTCATTATAAACCGGCAGTTTTTCCAGCGTATTCGTTACCATCTTATCTGTTAAGATTGCGTTATTAAACAAATACAGACTAAGGAACTCCGGTTCCAGATCCAGACAGGAGATGATGCCAAGAGGCGTTCCATTCTCTCCAAGGGTATTATCCGGGAAGGAATGAAGATACCCATTTACGTCATCATAGTACCCACGGTATCCCTCCTCTGCCTTTCGGACATAAGACTCTTCGATTTCAGCACCAAGTTCTCTTGCTGTCCGCATCGCAACCGCGAAGTATCCCTGGCTGACCGCAAAACGGTGTTCTTCCTCAAACCACATAACATCCATTAAGGACTGTGGATTTGTCGTATATATGATACCGTCCCCGTCCGGATCGAATTCATTCTTAAGTAGCTTGGCCAACCTATTTATTTTCTCCAAGTTTGGCTCACTGCCGAATCTCTTTTTATTCAGATAAGTCCAAATAATATAGAGATAATCAATCTCGTTATTGGTATGTTCCCGGCTTCCATAAAAAGGCGTGATGATATTGTCGATATGCCCACCTTTATTCATGGTAGCTTCTACTCTTCGCAGTATATTTTCATTTAGGAATTTATCCTGGCTGCCAGATAGCGTCCAGAAGATATCCCTGAAATACATTTCAAAATAATCGATGCTCGGGGCAATCAATGGTTCCTTTAGTCCAGGTTCCATCATCCAGGTCAGCATCTTAAAATCTGCATAAATTATTTTTTCCGTATCGCTGCCAATAAAGCCTAAGCCTTCTGCCAGATAGGTCTGGCTCTTATATCTCAGATTTCTTATATTAGGTTCAAATTCATCTGCAAATAGATAAAATGTCCTGGTCATTTCTTTTCCCATTTCAAGCTGATGCCAAGGAATCAATTTAGGTGAGTGTTCAAAGATCTTAATATTTCCGACCTCAATGCTCTCTCCGTTCTGATCTAAAATACGAACGTAATAGCACCCATTCCTGAGGAGCGGTGTTCCTTTCCAAACAAGATACCCTTCTTCATTGCTCGATATCTTTTCTTCCATTTTCACTATTTTTCCATCACAGGCATCATCATAGGAGATTTCAAGAATTAAGTCCTCTTTACTCAGAAA
>JBASOB010000637.1:0-5692 GCA_049657865.1 Mobilitalea sp. | reverse complement strand
AGAAAGAGGGATACGATAGATATTTATTTCTTTGGATATGGAAGAGAGTATCTGGAATGTCTAAAAGACTTTTTCCATTTATGTGGTTCTACCCCTATGGTACCGAGATACAGCTTGGGAAATTGGTGGAGCAGATTTCACAGATATACAGAAGAAGAATATCGGTTGTTAGTAGAAAAATTTGAAGATGAAAATATACCTATTTCGGTAGCCATCTTAGATATGGACTGGCATTTAACCGAAGTGGATCCCAAATATGGAAGCGGTTGGACCGGATATACCTGGAATAATGACTTTTTCCCTGATCCAGAACATTTTATGAAATGGATTCATTCGAAAGGAATGCATATCTCCCTTAATGTACATCCGGCGGATGGCGTAAGACCGCATGAGCAGATGTATCTGGAGATGGCCAAAGAATTGAATATTGATTATCTTAAGGAAGAGACAATTCAATTCGATATCACTAGTCCGGATTTTATGCAGGCATACTTCAAATATCTTCATCATCATAATGAGGACATGGGTGTTGATTTTTGGTGGGTAGATTGGCAGCAGGGAGCGAGCAGCAAAATTGAAGGGCTAGATCCGTTATGGATGCTGAATCATTACCACTACTTAGATTGTAAACGCAGAGGAAATCAGCTGATGATTTTATCAAGGTATGCAGGAATAGGCAGCCATAGGTATCCTATCGGTTTTTCGGGAGATACGATTGCAACCTGGGATTCTTTAGACTTTCAGCCTTATTTTACTGCGAATGCATCCAATGTGGGTTATTGCTGGTGGAGCCATGATATCGGCGGTCATATGCATGGAGTGAAAAATGATGAAATGTTAACAAGATGGATGCAGTTCGGTGTCTTTTCTCCTATCATGAGAATTCATAGTTCAGATAGTCCCTTCTTTGAGAAGGAACCATGGAACCATAATCTTAACTTACAAAGCGTAATGAAAAACTTCCTGCGTTTAAGACATCAATTAGTGCCATATCTATATACGATGAACTGGAAGCTGTTCGCGCAGAGTGAGCCTTTGCTTCAACCAATGTATTATCGCAATACGGAAGATCGGGAAGCCTATGAAGTTCCAAATGAATATTATTTTGGATCAGAGATGATTGTCTGCCCGATTACAAAACCGATGAATCAGGTGATTAATCTTGCCTGCTTCAAAGCTTGGCTTCCAAAGGGAATCTTCTTTGATCTATTCAATGGAAGAGTATACCGAGGGGACCGAAAGATTGATTTATACCGAGACATTACCTCCATTCCAGTATTGGCAAAAGCAGGCTCCATTATTCCTATGACCGGCGAGGAGAAACTTTCAAATTCGCTGGATAATCCGGAGCATTTGGAAATCAGGGTATATGCCGGAGCCGATGGTGAATTTGAATTATATGAAGATAACAGTGAAAACGCGACAGAAGATGAGATACAGGAAGTAATCACGTTAATTCAATTTATATGGAGTAATAAAGCGGAAATACACATCAGCAGCAGCGAGAATAAGTATGACGTAATACCAGAGAAGAGAGATTATACGCTTCTCCTGATTGGATTCTCAGATACCGAGGAGTTCTCTGTCAGTGGTAGTGAACAGTATCAGAAATCATATGCAGCAGACACGCACACGCTTAAAATCCTACTGAAAAATGTTTCTTTGGAAGAAGATATTACAGTTTGTGTAAACACAAATAACTGTTCTATTCCTGAAAACTGCATCCTCGAACAATGCCTGTATGTACTAAAGAAGACGCAGATTTCCTATGATGTGCTGGATATGATTCATAACATCATTAAAAAAGAGGTTGGAGCCTTACAGATGTTAGGAGAATTACAGACCTTGAATCTAGAAGCAGATTTACTGGGGGCTTTAACGGAAATAATAACGGCATATTAAAATAATAAAATGCCGATCTTTGGTATCATTAATACCTTAAGATACTCTTTCTTCCTACTAGATAATAGAACTTTATTTATATTAACAGCGGAGGTATTAACTTGCTTGCAAAAATAAGAAACTTGGGGAGTACATTAACTAAATTTAAGATATTTTCTGTTTTTAAAGGAATACAACTTACCTTGATGCTGGCTTTTATGATACCGATATCCTGTATCATAGCACTGGGAATCATATCTTATAATAAAGCAGCCAAAATTATCATTCATAATTATGAGACCTCAATGAGCCAGACTCTTGATATGACCGGACAATATTTTTCGTTCTCATTAGGAACCGTGCAGGCGGATTTGGATGAAATCTATCAAAGCGTAGATTTACGGGATTATTTTGACGGAATTTATAATCTGTCTCCCACGAAAGAAATACAATTATTTAATGCTACGCAAGATAGCATGAAGAATAAATCATGGTCGGATGATTTAATAGAGAACATGTATATTCTTTCCGATGATAAATCGTTTTTAACTACGAAGCCAGAAAGTGATCAGCTATATGCCTCTTATGCAGCGACAGAGCAGGGTGCAGAAGTAGCAGCAGATGACAGCATCTATCACTGGTTTGGAGCAAATACTGATCAGGATGAATTACTAGGATCTGACAGTAGCAAATATGCTATCAGAGTAGCAAGGAATCTTGAAACAGCGGATGCAATTCTCATGGCTGACATAAACAAAGATGAAATTCTGAAGATACTGAATAGATTAAGTATGGGAACTGGAAGCTATCTAGCACTTGTTTCGAAAGATGGTAATGAGATACAGCCTGAAAATGGTAATGCTGAAGGAAGTATTACAGAAAATGTATTTTACGGGCAGGAGTACTACCAAAATGCAATGATGAGTGATAAAAGCTCAGATGCTCAGTATATTCAATATAAGAAGGATACTTATCTGTTTTTGTATAACAAAATTGGAACCACCGGTTTTATGATATGCTCACTGATACCGAAATCAATGATAGTGAATCAGGTCTCTGATGTTAAATGGATTACCTTAATGATTGTACTTTTTACCTGTATTATATCAGCAGTTGTCTGTGCAGTGATTGCAGGAGGTATTGGCAATACCCTAAGGCATATGAAGAAGCAACTGAAGAAAGTTTCGCAGGGAGATCTGACCATTGAAATTAAATCAAAAAGAAAAGATGAATTCTCTTCCCTTGCACTAGATATTACAAATATGATAATTAGTATGAAAGAGCTGATTGAAAAGGTAAAGGACGTGGGGGTAGAACTTGTTTCAACCATTAACTTATTAGCTGATACGTCAAAAACATTTGTAAATTCAACGGATGATATTCAGGTAGCCGTTGCAGAAATTGAAGCAGGAATTATTCAGCTTGATGAAAATTCAGAGGATTGTCTGGGACAGATGTCAACCTTATCAGATAAGATAAATTTGGTCCACGTCAATATAAACCGTATCAGTGAAATCACGAATACCACAGAGCAGTCAATCGATACAGGAATTCTGACAATGGAGGAATTGAATGCGAAAGCACAAGATACTACATTGATTACGAATCGGGTTATTGATATTATAAAGCTATTAGAAGCGAAAACAATGCAAATCGGGAATATTGTTGGAGTAATCAATGAGATTTCGGAGCAGACAAATTTATTATCGTTGAATGCATCCATTGAATCGGCGAGAGTTGGAGCAGCGGGAAGAGGCTTTGAAGTTATTGCGAATGAAATAAGAAAATTGGCAGATAATTCGCTAAAATCTTCTAGCCAGATTCAAAAAATAATTAAGGAAATCGTGCAGAATATCAAGGAGGCTGTCAATACCGCGGAAGAAGCCGAAGTTGTCGTGAGTCTTCAAAAACTGGCTTTAAATAATACTTCGAACTCCTTTAATGTAATGGATCTGCAGATTGTTGAAATGATCACAGAGGCAAATGCTATTATTAAAAACGTAGCGGATATGGAGCAGGCGAGAGTGACGACAGAAGAGGCGATACAAAGTATTTCTGCTGTCTCTGAAGAGACAACAGCATGTTCTGATTCTGTCAGCACTACGGTCAAAGCTCAGAGAGATGCGGTTAATCAAGTTGACGATACCGTTAAGAAGCTTCTTTGCGATGCTGATATTTTGAGTGAGGCAATTAATAGATTTAAAATTGTATAACAAGGAATCATCACAGGGTGAATTATGTCGTTATTAAATATGCAGTATATTAAAGAATGGAGATTATGATGCTTAAAATTTTAGCAATAGGAAATAGTTTTTCTGAGGATTCTACCACGTATCTGTATCGACTGGCAGAAAGCAGCGGTGTTGAACTTAAAGTTGTAAATCTTTATATCGGTGGGTGTTCACTAGAACGTCATTGGAATAATGTATGTGAAGATAAGGCGGATTATGATTATCAGTTAAATGGTAAAAGTACAGGTAAGCTGGTTGGAATTAAAGAGACGCTGATAGAAGACGAATGGGATATCATAACAATGCAGCAATGCAGCGGCTATAGTGGAATTCTGGACTCTTATTATCCTTATATTATCAATTTATCAAATTATATTAAGCTGAATGCACCTAACGCCAAACAGCTGATCCATCAGACCTGGGCATATGAAATTGATTCAACTCACGAGCATTTCAGCTTTTATCATAATAATCAGGGAGAAATGTACCGGGAATTAATGAATTGCTATGATATAGTTTCAAAAGAGTTATCGTTAGATATCATACCGTTTGGAGAAGTAATTCAGAAGCTTAGGACAATTCCTCCTTTTGATTATTATATTGGAGGCAAGAGTCTTTGCAGAGATGGGTTCCATATGGATTATATGTATGGTAGATATGCATTGGCGGCAACATGGTTTGAGTATGTGGTGAAGGGTAATATTCTTGAAAATAGTTTTATACCGACAGCAGTGGATGAAATAAATGTAAATGAAGAAGAACTGACAGTTATTAAACAATGTATCCATCAATTAATATGTCCGTAAAATTCATCACTTCATGCATATAGGTCAATGTTGCCGGCGGAATGGGTTCCTATGTAGAAACGAAAAAAAATAAAGTGTTTCACTTAAGCGTATTATTTGAAGTTCCGACAGGAAAGATTTTAGGAGTAGAGTACATAACATGTATTCTGCTCTTTTTTGTTCGCCCAGCATGGGTGAACTCTTACGAACAAAGGATATTCAATCAAGGATATTTAAAAACAGTTGACTTAGATATAAAATGCTGATTTATCTGATGAAAACGGAGCGATTTCAGTATTCTTTTCATCTTCTATCATTCTTCTATCATACTTCTACCATAACTTTTATATATAATTTTTAGATAAGATGACTTAAAAAAATAACTAATTAGGAGTGAGTAGAGTTTAAAAAGATTTGGGAAGAGGATGGCTATCATTGCTATAATATTGGCATTGAGACCCGCAGAAAATGTTTTGTAGCGTCTTTCAAGGCACTGACAGAAGTAGAATCTGAGATTAGAGGCAAGACAACAGATGAGGTAGTAAATTAAAGTAAAGGAGAATAAAAAGTGCAGAAAAATAATTTTACTAGAGGACTGAGAATCGTAATTTTAATTGGGTTGTTAGTATATGTTACCTACGAAGCATATATGCATCAAATCTTGGGAGGAGGGAAAGCTCCTTCCGTTCATGCACTATGTCCCTTCGGTGCCTTAGAAAGCTTGTATACTTTGCTTTTTATGGGGAGTTTTATACAGAAGATATATTCGGGAACCTTAGTTTTAATGGCTTTGAC
>JBASOB010000636.1:0-2137 GCA_049657865.1 Mobilitalea sp. | reverse complement strand
GAATGATTCCAACTGCGATCATAGATGCAATGAATGCACTGACAGCACCTGCCATAAATACTGTGCCGACTATTCCCACGCTCATAGATACCGACATGATTCTTGTTGACCTATAATTTTCGATTTTCTCAATGGTATAAAATGCTTTTTCACATTTTTCTTGCAATTCACATAACAGTGAGCGATTTCTAATTTTTCTGCTTCTCTGTAGCGTTATAGTTACCAAGTCTATCTTTTTTCCTGTATTTATGATTGTCCAGCCTAACGAATGATAACAATCACTGTAAAGTTTCACCAAATCCTGTTTTGTATAGATATCTAAATACTCATCATTCTCTGATTTGATATCATTCATTTTAGCTTCGTGCATCATAATCTCCTTATGTTGTTTTTGTATTGTTGTGTTTTGTTTTTTGCTTTTTGTGTTTTGCTTTTTGCTTTTTGTGTTGTGTTACTATCTATATCTTACTTTGTTAATGTTCCACAAAGTTAAATTATTGTTAAAGTTCTGTTAAACACAATTTTTTTAAATATTAAAACTTATAACAGGTTCCAAGCGTATCTTTCCTTCATAATAACCATATATTATTCTACTCTGCAGTGTCTCAAAGAATGCCCATTTTACTCACTGCCAGATTTCCGTGTCATTATTTATCTTTATCATTTACTCTTCTAAAAAAATAATCCTTCACCAAAGTGAGGGATTATTTTTCTAACTTTAATCAATGCAGCTGACCTCTGGATCTAATTCTATAACGCTCAGCTACTTCTTAAATATGGAAACTAGCACCACTGTGCGAGTTCCTTGTAGTTCTTCCATGTAAGGATATTCTGCTTCACTTTGTGAGGATATTCTGCTTCACGCTACACTCAGCACAATTAATACTGCAATTGACTAGCCTTCTCACATGCTTCATAAATGATATCGTAGTTACTGTCTATCAGAGGGTTCACTTTAATTATGCTCTGCTTCACTAGTTTTCTGTAAAGATAATAAGGTAATCCCCATCCAATAAAACCTGGAATTGCAAATATTACACAGATAGGAATTAGTGCAGCCAGGTATGCAAATACAGAAATTGTCATGAATACCGTACCTGCAATTCCAACTCCTAACGATACGGTCATCGCTTTCGTCGACTTGGATCTTTCAAGTTTTTCAATCGACGTGAAAGCATCTTCACACTTACGCTGTAAGTCACATAATGCGACCCGGTTTTTAATCTTTCTATCCCTTTGCAATTTGAGAGTTACGGAGTCAATTCCTGTTCTGGTATTCATTACCGTCCAGCCCAATGCATGATAACAATCACTGCAAAGCTGTACCAGACTTTGCTTTACATTTACCTCCAGGTATTCATTCATCACAATACTATTCCCATTCATTTTTGTCTCGTTCATCATTATTCTCCTTTATGTTTTATTTTTTTGTTTCAGTTAATATCTGTATCTTACCTTTCAAATATTCCATAAAGTTAAAGTAATGTTAAAGTTTTGTTAAATTCCTCCATTTTTGTTTTAGATATGTCTACCCTTGAACATGCAATCTCTGATGATTTGTTTTCAAATAGCCTTGGATTCAAAAAAAGAAGGTGTTTACACCTTCTTTTTTTTACCTGAACTTAGTCTTACTATCTGCATATACATAAAAATATAACTTTTCATTAATGGCTCTGTCAGACAACGATATTGATATTAAGTAAATATGTGATATATAGTATTACAATCTTGATGGTTCGCAATAGTTTGCTATTACATCTTATAGATAGTAAGTTCAATCATATTATAATTTCAAACTTACGGTAAAGGTTGTTCCTTTCCCAATTTCACTTTCTACGCTGATTCTTCCATCAACAAGATCAACCACGCGTTTCACCAGAGAAAGTCCCAGTCCATTACCTTCCACAGAATGAGAAGTATCTCCTTGGTAGAAGCGGTCAAATATTCGGTGACAGATTTCTTCATTTATTCCACATCCAGAATCGCTTATCGTTACAATTGCTCTGCCACTCTCTTTTTTCAGCGCCACTTTTACGCATCCATCAGGATCTGTAAACTTAATTGCATTGGTTAAAAGATTATTCCATACAATTTCCATCAGGCTTTCATCCGTGGTAATGATCACTTCCTCAAGATC
>JBASOB010000635.1:0-3478 GCA_049657865.1 Mobilitalea sp. | reverse complement strand
TATTAACACAGCAATTAGCATTTCGTCAATACATTCCTTGTTCCTAGGCGTATTTTCTCTTTAGTTTCTAAATTTTCCTCTTGATTTTTAGCTATTATTACATTATAATTATCCTTGGTACGTGGTCATACCACATTCAGTAGAAAGGAACGGCATGATACTATGGAATTTACAAAGTTAAGTGCACCATCATTAAAAGAATTATTTATTCAGGAATTAGAAACCATGATTCTATCAGGCAAACTTCTCGTCGGAGAAAAGCTTCCTCCAGAAAGAGATCTTGCTGTTTCTATGCAAGTCAGCCGTGCTGTCGTCAATACGGGTGTTTCCGAACTGGCTCGAAAAGGTTTTCTTATGATAAAGCCGCGAGTCGGCACTTTTGTAGCTGATTATAGAAGAAATGGTACTATGGAGACCTTAATTTCCATTATGAATTATAATGGAGGCATCTTAAGGAGAGATGAAATACGTTCCATTTTAGAGCTTCGAATTGCACTTGATTCCCTGGCCGTCGAATTATGCATCCCCAAAGTAAGCGATGACGAAGTCGCAATCTTAAAAGACTACGTAAAACAGATGCGAGAGTCCGACTCGCCTGAAGCAGCTTCCGAACTAGCTTTTCGCTTCCAGCATGAACTAGCTTATCTTTCCGGTAACACGCTTCTTCCTTTAATTTTTTCTTCATTTAAAGTTCCTATCATATCCTTATGGCAGCGTTTTTATCTATTATATGGTTTAGAATCTCTATGTAATAATACTTCGATATTATGCGATTGCATTGAGCAAAGAGATAGTAAAAAAGCAATTGAAAGCATGACTACCTCCATAAATGATACCATCAACGGAGATAGACCGATTTACTACTAACATTAATAGGTTCTATGGTTCTAAAACATTGACACATGATTTTATACATGTTATACTTTTGCAATGAAAATATGAATTTTCATTATGTTCTATGCTTATATATCAGGATACTCAGCATAAAAGTTTGAAGTGATTCATATACTATAATAGATAGGAGAATGAATAATGGAGAGAATTAAAACGATTGAAACCCGTGATTTAAGTAAAAGCGTTACAACAGGTGGCTGCGGCGAATGTCAGACATCATGCCAGTCCGCTTGTAAGACTTCCTGTGGTGTGGCTAACCAACAGTGTGAAAACAAGAACAAATAAGTCAGGAATAAAAGATGCCGCCTAATTATCGGGCGGCATTTTTCATATATGGAGGATACCAAATGATACATCAATACAAATTAAATGGATATAATATCGTTTTAGATGCCAGCAGTGGTTCCGTACACGTCGTGGATGAAGTTGCCTATGATATCATTGCAATGTATCAGGACTCAACGAAAGAACAGATTGTTGATGCAATACTTCAAAAATATACTGTACAGGACGACATCACCGAAGCAGAAATAGAACAATGTATTTCTGATATTAAAAGCCTCGAAGAGAATGGAAAGCTTTTTACGCAGGATGTATACGAGGAGATGGCGTTCGATTTTAAAAATCGTAATACCGTCGTGAAAGCATTATGCCTTCATATCGCTCACACCTGCAACCTTAACTGCTCTTACTGTTTTGCAAGTCAGGGTAAGTACCAGGGAGACCGGGCACTAATGAGCTTTGAAGTCGGTAAGCAGGCCCTTGATTTTCTTATGGCAAATTCAGGATCTAGAACGAATCTTGAAGTCGATTTCTTTGGCGGCGAACCCTTATTAAACTGGGATGTAGTGAAGCAGTTGGTAGCTTATGCCAGAACACAGGAACCAATTCAACATAAGAAATTTCGTTTCACCTTAACCACAAACGGCGTGCTGATTGATGATGATGTCATTGAATTTGCAAACCGCGAGATGACAAACGTAGTTCTCAGCCTAGACGGTCGTAAAGAAGTCCATGATCACCTTCGCAAGAATTTTGCCGGAGAAGGCAGTTATGATACCATCCTTCCTAAATTCCAGAAACTTGTGGAACAAAGAGATGGCAAGGGTTATTATATGCGCGGAACCTTTACGCATAATAATGTAGATTTTACAAACGACATTTTCCATATGGCTGATCTCGGCTTTAAGGAATTAAGTATGGAACCTGTTGTCTGTGCTTCTACCGATTCCTATGCTCTTACCGAAGAAGACCTTCCAAAACTATTCGAGCAATATGAAATTTTGGCCAAAGAGATGATTCGCCGCAATAAAGCTGGAAATGCTTTCACTTTCTATCATTATATGCTAGATCTGACCAAAGGCCCCTGTATCTATAAGAGAATCTCCGGGTGCGGTTCGGGTACAGAGTATATGGCGGTTACCCCTTGGGGCGAATTATTCCCCTGCCATCAATTTGTAGGTGATCCCAAATACAGTTTGGGCAATATCTGGGATGGTGTCACTAATTTTGCAATCAGAGATGAATTTAAGAACTGCAATGCCTACGCTCGTTCTGAATGTAAGGACTGCTGGGCAAAGCTTTACTGTTCCGGTGGCTGTGCCGCAAATTCATACCATGCGACCGGCAGTATCACCGGAATTTACGAATACGGCTGTCAGCTTTTCAAAAAAAGAATTGAATGCGCCGTTATGATGAAAGTTGCGGAAAATGAAGAAGAATAGAGTATCTTCAAACTTTAGAGCAGAATGAAGGTTAATATGAAAACTCCGATTTATGATTTTGTGCAAAACTATAGAAAACAAGATATTTCCCGCCTACACATGCCTGGTCACAAAGGGCATGTGTTTCTTGGCTGCGAAGAAATAGATATTACTGAGATCCAAAGTGCTGATTCTCTCTATGAAGCCTCCGGAATTATTGCGGAAAGTGAAGATATCGCGACTTCACTGTTTGAGTCCGAGCACACCTATTACTCCACAGAAGGTTCTTCCCAGTGCATCCAGGCTATGCTCTATCTCACCCTGCAGCAGTCTAAGACCAGCACGGATTCCAATCGTCCTGTTCTCTTAGCCGCACGGAATGTTCATAAAGCCTTCGTGCATGCCTGTGCCTTAAATGATTTGGATGTAACATGGATGTATCCTGATGATGATACCAGCCATTCTATCTGTAGCTGCGTAATAACGCCTTCTCAGTTAGAACGATCTATCCTCGCCATGCCTCAAAAAGCAATTGCTGTGTATGTTACCTCTCCCGACTATCTGGGTATTCAAATGGATATTGCCGGATTAGCCAGTGTGTGTAAGAAATTCGATCTGCCTCTTCTGGTGGATAACGCACATGGTGCCTATCTGAAATTCTTACCGGTGCCACAGCATCCAATGGACCTAGGCGCTACGATGTGCTGTGATTCCGGACATAAGACGCTGCCCGTGCTGACAGGTGGTGCGTATCTTCATATCTCCAAAGAAGCTCCTCCTTCCTATTCCAGCAATGCCCGTAGTGCACTGTCGCTCTTTGGTTCCACGAGCCCTTCCTACCTTATCCTGCAGTCGCTGGATCTATGCAATCGCTATTTAAC
>JBASOB010000634.1:0-2806 GCA_049657865.1 Mobilitalea sp. | reverse complement strand
GCATTATAGTGAAGAGGAACTTAAGATACAGGCAGCAAGATGCATGAACTGCGGAGTCCCTTTTTGTCAAAGCGGCATTTTATTAAATGGAATGGTAGCAGGCTGTCCACTGCATAATCTGATTCCGCAATGGAATGATCTTGTTTATCATGGAAAATGGGAAGAGGCATATAAAAGACTTAACAGAACCAATCCATTTCCTGAATTTACGTCAAGAGTCTGTCCTGCTCCTTGTGAAGGCTCCTGTACAGAAGGGCATGTCACAGAGGCGGTTACAATCTGTAATATCGAATATGCTATTATTGAAAAAGCATTTGAAAATGGATGGGTAAAGCCGGAGAAACTTAGCAGTACAGGGAAAAAGGTCGCAGTCATCGGATCAGGACCAGCGGGGCTTTCCGCTGCCTGGAACCTGGCAATCAGAGGCCATCAGGTAACGGTATATGAGAAGCAGGAAGAACCGGGCGGGCTGCTGATGTATGGTATTCCAAACATGAAGCTGGATAAAACCATAATCAAGAGACGACTGGCTTTGATGGAAGAGCTGGGGATTACGTTCTTATGCAATATAGAAGTCGGAGAGAATGTCAGGACTGAGGATCTGCTTCTGGAATATGACGTGGTTCTGCTCGCAATTGGATCCACAGAGGGAAGAAGACTTCAGGTTCCGGGAAATGATGCAAACGGCGTAGCGATGGCGGTTGATTATTTGAAAGCAAATACAAGAAATGTACTTGAGCGCGGATATGAACTAGATCCTTACCTCAGTGCAAAAGGCAAACATGTAATAGTCATTGGTGGTGGAGATACCGGTACGGATTGCGTAGGAACTGCAATCAGACAGGGCGCAAAAACTGTTCATCAGTTTGAAATCACTTCAAAACCGATTAAGAAAAGAAATGATGATCTAAATCCATGGCCGGAATGGCCGAAAATACTGAAGACCGATTATGGGCAGGAAGAAGCCATCCATGTATTCGGCGATGATCCAAGAATCTATGATATATCGACAACGGAAATTGTGAAGGACAGCAATGGAGATGTAATTGGATTGAATACAGTTAAAGTAAAATGGAAATTAGAAAATGGAAGATTTACATTTAAGACTGTTGAAGGCAGCGAGACCTATTGGAATGCTGAACTTGTTCTGATAGCCATGGGATTCGTGGGACCGGAGAAGAAAATCGTGAAGGAGCTTGAACTCGCATTAGACAGTCGAGGCAATATCCTTGCAGACGAAGCTACCTATGAAACCAGCAGAGAGAATATATTTGCCTGCGGTGACACAAGAAGAGGACAGAGTCTGGTCGTTTGGGGAATCGAAGAAGGAAAACAGGCGGCTGAAGCAATTGACCAATACTTATTCGGGAAATAAATAATAACACAGTTGAACTGAATACAGATTACAAATAAATCAAATAACAAAGTTGATCTGAATAAAGATTACATGTTTATGATGCAATATTATTAAAGGCTGCAAATCTTAGATTTGATATGTTCTGCCAGCGATGAACAGAAATAACTGTTTGTGCTGGTAAAACAATATCGATCTTATGAATTTGCAGCTTTTTTTGTTGCGCTAAACATAGAAAACACAGAAGGCGAGAAAATGATAGGAGAAAAATAGAAGGGCTTACATTATTCAACAAGAATATTTTCATGATTTCCATAGTCATTAGATTATTGTTCAGAAGAATAGGAACACGGAATTGCTATTTTAATTGAACAAAAAAAGTCGGTTTTGAGTGAAAAAGCAACATGTAATAAATATTATATTAATGCTACTATGAGGATAGAAAATTATTTGGAGGAAATATAAACATGATGACCATACAGGGGGAAGTAGATAACTATTATGAGCAATTAGGTATAGACAAGAGAAACCCATCTTTTTCCTGGAAAATCACAGGGATGGAGTTGGAATCTGAATATACAGCTTATCGACTCATGATTGCCAAAAGCATGGAACAATTAATTTGGGAGGAATATCTGTATGACACCGGGAAAGTCGAGAGTAAAGACCATATCGGAATTCAATACAGTGGTGAGGCATTAGATAGCGTTACCAAATATTGCTGGAAGGTAGTAGTCTGGACATCTAGTTCTGCTAATAAGGATAGTAAAGAAGAAACCCGGATGGACAAGAAATTAGAAAGTCAGGTGTTTTCCTTTGTTACAGGCCGATTAGAAGAGGATGCGTCTATCGGCACCTGGATTATGAATGGTACGGCAAAACCTTTCTATGCAAGAAAAGAATGGGAAATAAGTCATGAAATAAAGGAAGCCTATGCGCTAGTATCCGGTCTTGGACAGTTTTATATGAGGATTAACGGAGAAAAGGTCTCTGATCATGAATTCGATCCAGGATGGACCTATTATGACCGTAAAATTCAATATGTCCAGTATGACATCAAAGAGTATCTGAAGAAAGGAAATAATGCTATTGGGATTGAAGTAGGCAACGGTTGGTATATCAGCGAAACGGAAGAACGATACTATCACAGTATGCCACCGAAAAACCCAATGTATTCATTCATACCGCCAAACCTGAACCCATACGTACCATTTTCTGACTGTCTGGCTCTTTGCGGAGCATTTTATATCATTTATGAAGATGATACCAGAGAAATACTTGAGACGAACAGTGAATGGATGGTAAGAGAGAGTGCTACGAAGTTGGCAAATGTATATGGCTCTGAAATTTATGATGCAAGAGAATATCCTGCGGGATGGGACAGAGTGAATTACGAAGGCAGGGACTGGAAGAAGGCGACACCAATTGACAAGGATAGAAGACCAAAAGGTA
>JBASOB010000633.1:0-5404 GCA_049657865.1 Mobilitalea sp. | reverse complement strand
ATAAAATACGAAGCAAGTCCAACAGCAACTATTATTAGATAAATGTACCATGAAATATATGGCTCAATGTAGCCGCTTGTTTTATTCATAGCTGCAAGAATACTTGCCTTTGCTGCAAGACTTTCTATAGGCAGGCACAAAACAAGTGATGCAATAACCGTAAGTGTTCCTGAGCGAAGATACACCTTTCCAATTTGTTTGTTCTGATAACCGAATACTTTCATAAAAGATATGCAGACTGCATTCTTGTCAATAGCAAGTTTTGTTAGAATATACATCAGCACAAGATATATCATAATGGACATAACCACAATGGGTTTAATCATTCCCCCAAAGGATGACATCATCTGTTCACCAATCTTTGTCATATCTTCCGGTGTAATTATATTAGCAACATAAGACTCGTCTATATCAAGCTTTTCATCTGTAAGATAGCTGTTAAAATAACCACTATCATTACCAAGTAATTCATTTAGCTTCTCGCGCTGCATAATTACCGCAAAGCCAGCCGTATAATTAATTTTGTCTGTTGGTTTAAGAATATAGCTAAGTTCAGTAAATTCATCGGAAAATTCTATTTCATCTGCGATTGTTACGCCTAGTTTTTTTAATATCGTTTCAGAAAAATAAATATCGTTTTTCTTCAAACTATAACCATCAAGTTTATCAATTCCATAAAAGCTTACCTCCATGTCCTTACCTGCAGATTTGTTATAAATAGTCAGTGATGTAATGGTTGTTTTTGTTGCATTTTCCACCTCAACAGGAGTTTTTAGAACATACTGATATTTCGCAAGCATAGTGTCGTCTATAGAATCAACATAATGGTTTATTACAGGCATTAAGCATAACCCGAAAAGTAATAAAAATCCTGC
Organism: Mobilitalea sp.; assembly: GCA_049657865.1. Classification (GTDB taxonomy): domain Bacteria; phylum Bacillota; class Clostridia; order Lachnospirales; family Lachnospiraceae; genus Mobilitalea. Next base: position 4,529 of record JBASOB010000633.1, on the reverse strand, counting down.
CATAAAAATACCAACAAATAGAATTGCATAGCTTGATTTGTTCTGTATGATAACGCGGATCCGAAAGCGCGACATAAAGGAGATATTCGGTAGTTTTATTGCACCATTTTTTGAGACTTTCTTTAAATCATGACGCAAAAATCTTAGGGGTGAAATTGAAAGTTGTTTGCTCAGAGTAATATAATTGATGATGCTTATCATTATAACTGGCAAAACTGTAGTAAGTAAAAGTGCTTCAATATTTACTGATATTGTGCAAGGCGACAGGCTGTAGCTGTTGTAATATAGTGCTTTGAACGGTTCAAGCATTATGGTATAGGCAAGAATATTTCCTATAACTGCACTTATCAGCGTGACAATGATTGGAAGACTAATATAGTGCTGAATAATTTCATTTTTTGTATAACCCGAAGCCAGAAGAGTTCCTATCATGGAAGATTCACTTTCAATCGTATGCTTAATCAGAACAACAAATACAAACGCCATAACCACCAATATGATGTATAATAAAACCTTCATCATCGGTACATCGGAACCAATATCATCGTCAATAAAGGAAATGCTCCTATTGTTTTCAGCTGTTATGAACGAATTTAAACTAGCATCGTTTTCATTCAATGCTGTGATAATTTTATTACCTAAATCATAGCTTTCTTTTGGAGATAAATTTGATTTATCACTAAGGTAGGCATAGTTATATACAACATCGTTTGAATTTATAAGGATTCTAAAACACTCATCTGTTACAACACCGACTCCAAAAGAAAATGAGTTCAATAGCAAATCGTTGTTATTTTCAAAAAGTGAGGAATAATCGGCGAGGGCAACAAAGCCAGTAACTTTAAGACCGTTTATTGTATCACCAATTTTTATTTTGTTGTTTTTGGCAAAAAGGCGATCAATTGCAACTTCATGTTTGGTATTAGGTAATTCCCCTTCCATTATTGTTGCAAGATTGACTTCCTCACGATTTTTATAAAGTCGTAAGGTAGCATTATCTCTGAATTTCAAATTAACATAATAATTCTTATAAACACTTACTCCAAGCGCCGTTACTGCATTATTGGCATTGGTGGTCAATTCCTCTTTCAAGTTGAACTGTCCGTCCTCAAGCAGATGTTTTGTTTTATTGTTTACAACGACATTTTTAACTCCTGCTGAAACTACAAGAAATGCTGAAATTACTGCAATTGTTGAGATAAACATAATCGCTATTGCCAGATACCTACCAAAATTATCCCTAAATTCACGCTTAAGACGTTTGTATAAAGGATTGAATTTCATCATAGTATCTCATCCTCCTTTACCATTCGAGTTCCATAGCTGGAACTGGATTTAAGTTGATTACTTCAGCAGTAATAAGTCCGTCATGAAGCTTCATTACCTTGTGTGACATTTTTTTGATTGCATCATTGTGAGTAACAATTATGATTGTGTTATTATACTTTTGGTTTACTGTTTCGATAAGATTTAAAATCTCCTTTGAAGTATTATAATCGAGTGCTCCTGTAGGCTCGTCACACAGAAGAATTTTTGGGTTTTTCACAAGTGCTCTACCGATTGCGCAACGCTGTTGCTGACCACCGGAAAGTTGGCGGGGAAGCTTGTTTCGGTGCTCCCATAAGCCAAGTGTTTTAATCAAATCATCGATTGGAAGCGGATTTTTACTAAGGTATTCGCACACCTCTATATTTTCTTTTACTGTTAGATTTGGAATTAGATTGTAAAACTGAAACACGAATCCCAAGCTATCACGTCGATAGGCAGTAAGTTCTTTTTTGCTCATACTGCTCATCTCCCTGTCATCAATAATCATACTACCCTCATCCATTGTTTCAATGCCTCCAATAATGTTCAACAGCGTTGATTTTCCAGATCCTGATGGACCATGAAGAACACATATTTGACCGTTATCAATAGTGCAGTTAATGCCTTTTAGCACCTCCACACGATTTTCACCCTCTCCATAAAATTTTCTAAGATTTGTTGTTGATAAAAACATAATAAGTGCCTCCCCCTTCTACGTATAATACCATTCTTAATATACAGTTTTTTCCATAACGGTTACTTTGATAATATCCACCCATCAATATAATTGATCATAATTTGCTTATCTTAGATATATCACTTTACTATATCAATACCTACAATTTGCGTTTCTCTTTTATGTTTGGCAATGTTAATCGCATTAGCTGCTGTCCCTGTACATATGTCTAATATTTTGATATCCGCTGGTTCAAAATAATCATATACTGCTTTTCTTGGACTTGTTTTGATATCTTTAAAATATACTACATCTAACAAATCATAAACCTTTGACATTCCTTTATAGAATAATTTACTCTCTCCATATATTTTTCTCCCTCCAATTTAAACAAACAAAAAATATCTTCCCACTTTGCTTTTATATTCTACATACTTGTTGCCAAAGGTAACTTCAAGAAACTTTTCTTCTTCCAGTATCTGAAGATGTATTATTATGATAGTTAAGACTGCCATTATAAAAACAATAATATTTCCAAATGATAAACTAGCTCCTATGTATGTTAAATCAAACCCTAAAAATGCAGGATTTCTACTAAACTTATAAATCCCAGAAGTAACCATTTCTGTCTTATCTTTTTCCGGTATACCTGCCCTCCAATTATCTTTCATAATAATCATGGCTATTATAAAAAGACATGTACCTACTCCCAACAGTATTAATCCGGCACCTCGTAATATTGGACTTTCAAACAACGGAGTATCTAAAATTACGTTTATTAAAATAACAATAACGATTGTTGTACTTGATAAACTTAATAGTTTTTCTATGACAACAGTGCGCTTTGATTTGTTCCCTTTACCTAATTGATTTGTTTTTATGCCTCTCCTCTTTTGTTCAAAGAGTTTCAAAAAATATGCAATATAAAATACTAATATCTCAATAAGTCCTATGGTTTGTATCATCTTTCATCCTCCCGATCATTCATATGGTTGATTAATTGTTCAACCGTTCTATTACATTATAGTTGATTAGTTGTTCAACTGTCAAGTTAAATTTTACATAATTATATATAATTTGTATATCTATTAAAAAAGAGGATTAGAATAATTCGTCCTCCTCTGATGAATCTATCATCATTTCAGAATTTTTCCTAATTTTAACCTTCGATTACTTCTTACCTATCGCCATAAATCCATACGTCCCAAAGCGGTTTACTGATACGTCAAGAAATCCATGACTATTCAAGAAATTGTTCAATTCTCTTTTATTATAAATCTTAACATCCCCCATTTTTAATAATGGAAAGATGATTTTTGCAAACTGCCGGATAAGTAGCGGAAAATAAGGATCAGCAATATAAATATATCCACCTGGTTTGAGAACCCGTTTTGCTTCTTTTAAAAATTTATCAGGTTCGGTAAAATGGTGAAATGCTGCACAAACAGTTACTGCATCAAATGAATTGTCCTGAAACGGAAGTAAGGCACTGTTTGTTGTCACAAACTGCATCTCAGGATATTTTCTCTTTGCTTCCTTAATCATGTTATCTGAAATATCAACACCGTAAGCTTGGACTTGGATTTTATCATTAATTAATTTTAACAAGGTACCGTTACCGCATACCACATCAAGTACCTTATTGGAATCGTCCAGCCGGATTACTCGAACGATTTCATTTTTTAGACATCTCGTAAATTTCCCATCGAAAGTGTCATCATATTCAACTGCTATTTTATTATACTTCCTGACTGATTCTTGAGTTTTCTTATCCATTCTATAACCTCCAATTCTACAATAAATCAGCCAAGTGTAATCACTTGGCTGTTATTTCGTATTTATGATTATAAGTTTTTTACTTTTAGCGCTCTAAATGCATTTAGAACTGCCAAGACTGTGACTCCTACATCCGCAAATACTGCCGCCCACATGGAAGCAATTCCTACTGCGCTCAGTGCAAGTACCAGGATCTTAATGCCTATAGCTAACACAATATTTTGACGGGCGATACCTAATGTCTTTTGAGATATCTTGATTGCCGTAGCAATTTTTGAAGGTTCATCGGTCATGATTACAATGTCAGCAGCTTCTATTGCAGCGTCAGATCCTAAGCCACCCATTGCTATTCCTATATCTGCACGGGCTAAAACAGGCGCATCATTAATTCCGTCTCCTACGAAAGCAAGTTTGCCTTTTTCAGACTTTTGGGAGAACAATTCCTCCAATTTATCTACCTTATCGCCTGGTAGTAATTCCGAATATACTTTATCCAGGCCAAGTTCCATTGCTACTTTTTTGGCTACAGCATTGTTATCCCCAGTTAACATAACTGTTTGTTTAATGCTGGCTGCCTTGAGCTTTTTGATTGCATCAGCAGAATCTGGCTTTATCTCGTCTGCAATGACAATGTAACCGGCATATTGATTATCGACAGCCACATGTACTACAGTACCAACCACTTCTCCCTTAAAATAAGGGATATCCATCTTTTCCATCAACTTAATATTTCCTGCCATAACCTTTTTTCCGTCAACGGAAGCTGTTA
>JBASOB010000632.1:0-9439 GCA_049657865.1 Mobilitalea sp. | reverse complement strand
GATATGTGCTTCTATCTCCGGAACTTCTTCCTGTGCAATACTGAACACACCCGGATCAGATATAATCAGCGCATCCGGACGATCTTCTCCAAAAGCTTTTAATTCCTTAAAATATTGCCTCATTCCTTCAAGGTCCTGATTATGTGCGGTAATATTTGCTGTAATATAAGCTCTCTTACCATGCGCATGCGCAAAAGCAATGCCTTCCTTCATATCTTCCATTGAGAAATTTTTTGCTTTCGCACGAAGCCCATACATATCACCACCCATATATACAGCATCAGCACCATACATGATAGCGGTCTTTAAGGTGTCTAAGTTGCCGGCTGGCATTAATAATTCAGGTTTTTTAATATCATTTAACATTACGTCACACTCTTTCTATGTTTCTATCTTCGGCTGCTTAAGGCCAAACCATCTCCAACCGGCAGTATCACAGTATCTAGTTCCTCCATGTGAGTAATCGTATACAGGTATTCTCTCATTCTGGAATGAATCGTACGATCACGCCTGGTGACACTATATCTGGAGTTTGTTACAGTGCCGTCTTGTAATACATTGTCGGTCACCAGCATACCATGTTCTCCAAGAAGTTTCATGATTTCAGGAAGAAAGCTCATGTACTGAGCTTTCGCAGCATCCAGGAAAATGAAATCATAGTTTTCTTTTTCCTTAACTAAAACCTTCAGTACCTCAAGTGCTTCCCCCTTTTTTAAAGTTATCTTATCTTTATGGGGAAATCTTATGTCTGACAGATTTTTATCTGCTTCAACCAGCCGCATTGCAACTTTCTCGATCGTCGTAATTTTACAGTCATCTCTACTATATTCACTCATAAAGAGGGCGGAAAAGCCAATGGCTGTCCCGACCTCTAAGATACGTGTTGGTTGCTGTAATTTAATCAGGAATTTTAGCATTCCCTGAGTTTCTTTTTTAATAATCGGTACATGATTATCGATTGCTTCTTTTTCCAAGGACAGGAGCTCAGGAGTGAGTTCTTTCTCTAAGGAATTAATATAAGCTGTAATTCTTTCGTCTGCGATCATACCCTGCCAAGCCTTTCCAAGTATTCAGAAATAAATCATCTTCAGCTATCAATGCATTCCGACCTAACGAAATCTCTGAATTTATATCTCTATTATTATCTATAATGATATCAGATTTTTCGCATCATCAGTTTCTATTGTATCATCAGATTGTGGAATATTATCTTATTCTGTAGTAGTCTCTGCTTCTGCATCCGCCTCAGTATCGGTTCCGGTCTCTGCTTCGGTTCCTGTCTCTGACTCGGTTCCGGTATCTGCTTCGGTTCCAGTATCTGACTCGGTTCCGGTATCTGATTCAGTACTTTTCGTATCTTCTTCATTTTCAATGGATTTTGCATAATCCGTAATAGTATCTAGTATTTCGTCATATGTCATAGAAGAATTAATCACATAAGTACCAGGCATAATAATTAATTCCTGTAATTTTGTCTTTAAATAAAATGAATACTTATCCTCTACTGCATGGCTGAGTTCCAATTTACTTGCAATTTCCATTGTAGAATCACCCTTTTTAATCTCAAAAACGATTTCTCTTCCAGGTGCTTCATCTACGGTACCCGGTCCATAAAGCTGGTAAGTAAATTCATAAGCTCTCTTGCTCACATTAATGATGAGAAATACCACCACGATATAAAATACTGCATTTAATAGTAATCGTACAATAAAGCTAGTTATTTTCAATGTTAATTTTACAGATGTGGATTTCGTCTCCATATGTTCGCCTCTCTAACTTAGTTACTCGTAATACGAGAAATCCAGAAAGAGTACAAAAAGCACCCTCTCTCTGGATTTCATATAGAATTTCTTATACTTCCATTATGATAGGAAGAATCATCGGATTTCTCTTTGTCTTCTTCCAAATATATTCACCAAGGGAATCTTTAATTTCTGCTTTCATTTTTCCCCAGTCTGCATTATTACGGCTAAGGCATTTTTCTAATGCTTTTTCTACTACCTGACGCGCCTCTTCCATCAAATCCTCAGATTCTCTTACATATACAAATCCTCTGGATACGATATCCGGTCCTGACATCAACTGATTCGTGCGTTTTTCAAGTGAAATGACAACAATAATAAGTCCATTCTCAGATAACAGCTGTCTGTCGCGTAATACGATATTTCCAACATCTCCAACACCAAGTCCATCTACAAGAATACCCTGTGCCTGAACCTGACCTGTGACTCCTGCCTGCTCTGTCGATAATGTCAGCTCGTCACCGGATTGAAGAATAAATATATTTTCTTTCGAAATGCCCAACGATTCAGCCAGTTCCGCATGACGGAGTAAATGACGGTATTCACCATGAACTGGTACTGCATATTGCGGTTTCAGCAAGGAATACATTAATTTAACTTCTTCCTGACAAGCATGACCGGATACATGTGTATCCTGATAAATGACTTTAGCACCCTTCATGGATAATTCGTTGATAACTTTAGAAACAGCTTTTTCATTACCAGGGATCGGTGTTGAACTAAGTATTACAACATCACCTGGTTTGATTGATAATTTTTTATGAATGGAAGCTGCAATACGGGACAATGCTGCCATAGATTCTCCCTGGCTGCCTGTCGTAATCAGTACTAATTGGTCATCCGTATAGTTCTTCATTTGTTCAATATCAATTAGAACATTGTCCGGTATATTCAGATATCCAAGCTCAGAAGCCGTGGCTACAACATTAACCATACTTCGGCCTTCAACAACAACTTTTCTTCCATATTTTACAGAAGAATTCACAATCTGCTGTACACGGTCAACATTAGATGCAAAAGTAGCTACGATAATTCTTTGTCTTGCATTGTCTGCAAAGATAGTATCAAAGGTCTTTCCTACTGTGCTTTCTGACATGGTATATCCGGGTCTTTCAATATTCGTACTATCACACATAAGTGCAAGTACACCCTTTTTACCAATTTCACCAATTCTCTGTAAGTCAATCGGTGCTCCAAATACTGGCGTAAAATCTACTTTAAAGTCACCGGTGTGGAATAAGATTCCGGCCGGCGTAAAGATTGCCAATGCTGCTGCATCTGCAATACTGTGATTTGTCCGAATGAATTCAATACGGAAACATCCTAAATTGATGGACTGTCCATATTTTATAACTTTTCTCTTGGTATTCTTTAACAAATTGTGTTCTTTTAGCTTTAACTCAATTAAACCTACGGTTAGCTTAGTTGCATAAACCGGTACGTTAATGTCTTTTAAGATATAAGGGAGTGCTCCGATATGATCTTCATGACCATGCGTAATCACAAAACCCTTTACCTTACTAATGTTATCTTTCAAATAAGATACATCAGGAATAACCAAATCAATTCCTAACATCTCATCTTCTGGGAAGGATATTCCACAATCAATGACAATAATGCTGTCTTCATACTCAATTGCGGTAATATTCATACCTATTTGTTCTAATCCACCCAGTGGAATAATCTTAACTCCTTTAAAATTTGTTTGTACGGTATTCTTTCTTTCTTTTTCTTTCAAACAATTGCACCTCCAATGGTATTTTTGTGTAACTTTTATCCATTAATTAAGTGCATATGATATTATTAGATGTAATAGATTTATTTAGCCCTGCATTTTTTACAATGACCGTAAAGCTTAACCTCATGATTGACCACTTCAAATCCCATGGTCTCATTAATCCGATTTTCTAATGTCTCTAACAGATCATCCTGGAATGCGTATATCGTACCGCAATCAAGGCATATTAAATGATGATGGTGGTGGCTGGCATGTTCTCCGCTTTTTTTGCTGATTTCATACCGCACATATCCATCATCCAAATTCAATTTATCTATTAGATTTAACTCTGATAGCATTTGAATCGTTCGGTAAACAGTAGCAATACCTATCTCTGGGTACTTCTTTTTGACATAATCATATATTTCTTCTGCTGTCATATGTTTCCCTGGTCTACTGTTTAATACTTCCAGAATTGCCACTCTCTGCGTGGTTACCTTAAGTCCGTTCTGCTTTAATAAATTTTTGAACTGTTCCTGATTTTCAGGCATATCGTCACCTATTTTCATCTAATCATATATCCATGCAATTAATATAATTCTATATCGTCAAGTAATTCTTTGAAAATCGAAGCCACTGATGCCAGCTCCTGCTCATCTTCCACCATATCATAGATCGCTTCTTCATCTGTTTCTTGCGAAATATCTTTAAAAATATATGCTTCTGCGTCTGCGTCTTCTTCTTCCTCTTCTGTCGATGTAACTAATATATAGTTAACCCCGCCAAGTCTTGTCTGTTCCAATATACGAAAAACAACTTCTTCTCCGTCTTCTGTTGTAAAAACTATTTCATCTGGCTTTAAATCCATACTTACCTCCATACGTGTGCCTTGACACACAATCTAATTTACTGTTTCCTATAAAAAATCCATGTTTAAAAAACTCCAAATGGATTCATGTTCACTGAATTTTATAATAAATTATATTCTTCAAATATCAAATAAAATTGAAACCAATTTATGATTTCAAAATTCTTACTCAACTAATACCTATAGTTCCTAACTAATTCACACTTATACTTCCAAACTAATTTATGCTACTATTTCCAAACTAATTTATGCTACTATTCCAAAACTAATTTCTACATTCTATATTATAATGAATTTATGCTATTAAACTCATTAGTCTACACAATTATTTTTCATAAAGCTCAATTTGTCAAGATATCCTTGCAAAATAAGGATTGCTGCAAGCTTATCAACAACAAGTGCTTTTTCCTGATAATCCATCTTCGTCTGTGAAAGTACTTGATGCGCTGCTACTGTAGTCAAACGTTCATCCCAAAGTATTACCTCAAGTCCCGTTCTTTGTCTAAGTTTTTCTGCAAATTCTTCACTTTTTATAGCACGTTCTCCGATTGAATTATTTAAATGCTTGGGATAACCAAGTATTATCGTATCTACCTCATACTCTTTAATAAGCTCTTCTATCCTTGCTAAGGTCTGTCTTAGCTTATTATCCTGTTTTCGGCGTATCACTTCTATGCCCTGTGCTGTCATCAGCAAAGCATCGCTGATTGCTACTCCGACAGTCGCAGATCCATAGTCCAGCCCCATTACTTTCTTCATGTATTCTCCCTGTCTGTTATGCGGTTGGCTTATTCAGCTCATTATCAATGTAAAAACGTAACAACTCTTCAATAATCTCATCACGTTCCACTTTCATAATTAAGCTTCTTGCATTCTTATGGCTAGTTATGTAGGTTGGATCTCCTGACATTACATACCCTACAATCTGATTCACAGGATTATATCCTTTTTCAGTTAATGCAGCATATACCGTCTTAATTACTTCTCTAACGATAACCTCTGTATCTTTTTGTACTTTAAAATACTGCGTATTGTTTATTTTTTGCATTGAATCACTTCCTTTTCCATTAAATGAATAGTCCGCACTTGGTCTATCCCAGTATCTTACTACCCTATTACTTATCATCTTAATATATTTAATCAAAAAATTCAATGTATTATTTCACAAAGCATAATTTCTTCGGTTAATTGCCCATTTATTTTCACTTTTATTATCTGATTTTCCAAATTTTCAGTGCTGGGAACAGCTAGCTTTAGATATCTTTCATTGTGTCCAAGCTGATAGATAATATTTTCGATTGTTATTTGTTCTTCGAATAATACATTCTCGGTTTTACCGATAAATGGTTCTTTATACTCTTTCGACATCATTTCTGTAAGCGCCATCAGTTCATTGCTTCTTTGCGTCTTCAATTCTTCCTGAACCTGGCCTTGCATCTCTGCTGCTTTGGTACCTGCTCTTTTGGAATATTTAAAAACATGAATATGCGAAAAACCAATCTTTCTTACAAATTCTTTGGTTTCGTTAAATTCTTCTTCCGTTTCACCCGGAAAGCCAACGATCACGTCCGTTGTAAATGCAGGATGATTAAATGTTTTTTTCAACAAAAGCACTCTGTCATAATATTCTTCAGCTGAATATTTGCGATTCATTCGTTTTAACACAGTATCACTGCCGCTTTGAAGAGACAGGTGAAAATGTGGGCAGAACTGCTTCACGCTTGAAATCTCTTTCACGAATTCCTTGGTTATAATTCTCGGTTCCAGAGAACCGAAACGAATTCTCACAATACCTTCAATTTCACCAACTTTACGAATCAGTTCTGCAAGAGGCATCTTATTTTGTTCTTGCTCTTCCCCGTTCATAAGGTCCGTGCCATAAGAAGAAATATGAATTCCGGTAAGAACAAATTCTTGATAACCTCGTTTAGCAAGTTCCGAGATTTCACTTAATACATCTTCTTCTTTTCTACTGCGAACCCTTCCTCTCACATAGGGAATAATGCAATAGGAACAAAAGCGGTTACAGCCGTCCTGTATTTTAATGAATGCCCTGGTCTTCTCCATGGTCGTAACTACATTCAGATTCTCATATTCTTTTTCTGCACCTATGTCAGTTACCAATTCTTCTACATGATGTAAATCCTCCGTATGCAGATTATTCATCATCGCATCGTCAGAATTCGGATTATTATTTTTATGTTCAAAGCAACGTTCCACCATTACTACAATATCTGACTTCTTGTTATTACCCAGCACCAGATCCACTGCACTATCTTCCATTAATACTTCTTCAGCAGCCTGAACATAACAGCCTACCGCAGCAATAATCGCTTTGGGGTTTCTTTTTTTTGCCTGATGCAGCATCTGTCGAGATTTACGGTCCGCAATGTTAGTTACGGTACAGGTATTGACGATATAGACATCCGCAATATCCTTAAAATCCACGACATCATATCCCGCTGCTTCAAACATTCCACGCATAGCCTCAGTTTCATACGAGTTAACCTTACAACCGAGACTTAAAAATGCCGCTGTTTTTTTCATGTATCCTAACTACCTTTCTAAAATAATATCACAAACAATTATATCTATTTTCAGTCAATATCGCCATAATTTTGTTTTCACATACAAATTTGCCCCATATTTTTAGATACTTTGCATATTGACTTTTCTCGTGTTCAAATATAGTATATAACTATAACTGAGCAAAGGAGGATTTACTATGAAAACTGTTAAAATATCTTTAAATTCAATTGATAAGGTAAAAGCTTTCGTGAATGACGTTACTAAATTTGATTCTGATTTTGATTTGGTTTCCGGCAGATACGTTATAGATGCAAAATCCATTATGGGTATCTTCAGCCTTGATTTGTCTAAGGCAATTGATTTAAATATCCATAGCGAAAGCGATACTGAAAAGATTTTATCTATCTTAGCTCCTTACATCGTTGGCTAAGATACACCATTCACAAGAAAGAAAAGGTTGTCACATAAGTGACCGCCTTTTTTTATTGCTCACAGTCTACCCTACCGTTATCATTTCTACTGTATTTATTGCTGTCTCAATCATTTCTGTTATTTTTTCTTCCAATAACTCTTCCGAACGATTGATTATCTTAATATTTGGCTTAGTTACCGGATGCTTTGCAACAAATATCGTGCAGCAGTCTTCAAAAGGCTGGATGGATATATCAAAGGTATCGATTTTCTTAGCAATATCAATAATATCATTTTTATCAAATGCTATCAAAGGTCTGTAAACAGGCATCGTACATACTTCATTGGTTGCTGCTAAGCTATGAAGTGTCTGGCTTGCTACCTGTCCGATACTTTCACCGGTGATCATTCCAAGGCAGCCTTCCCTTTCAGCAAGTATTTCTGCTATCTTCATCATATATCTTCTCATGATAATTGTTAATTCCACATGAGGACATTTCTCATAAATATAAAGCTGAATTTCAGTAAAATTCACAATATAAAGATTAATCTTGCCCGTGTATTTTGATATCTTCTCAGCCAGATCCACAACCTTCTGCTTTGCTCTCTCACTTGTATAAGGCGGAGCATGAAAATAGGTTGCAGCTATAGCAACTCCACGTTTTGATACCATGTAACCTGCTACCGGGCTGTCAATACCGCCGGAAAGAAGCAGCATTGCTTTTCCGTTAGTTCCAACCGGCATTCCACCTAAACCAGGGATATTAATAGAATAAACATAACTCTTAGTCCGAAGTTCCAGTGTAAAAAATACGGACGGATGATGTACATCTACTTTCATCTCCGGGAATCTATGAAGAAGGTATGCACCCATCTCCATACATATTTCAGGGGAAGTCATCGGATATCTCTTATCTGCACGCTTTGCCTCTACTTTAAACGTAATATTACGGTCAGGATACATGGCCTCTACATAATCTCCCATCGCCTGTGTAAGTTCATCCCAGTCAGAGCTGTCTATTACAACTACTGGACAGAAAGATGAAATACCAAATACTTTACCGATTGCGCTTACGGTTTCTTCATAATCATATACATCCGGACACTCAACAAAGATTCTGCCTTGTTCCTTACTCACTAAAAATTCACCACATGGTGTTAATGCTTCATTTACACGATCTCGCAGGGCATTTTCAAAGAGAAAGCGGTTATTTCCCTTGAGTCCTATCTCTGCATATTTAATCAAAAATGCTTTAAACATTTATTTCCTCCTTGTATATCTTCGCAGTACCGGCAGTAATTCTTTCACCTGTTCTAACGCATAATTAATTTCTTCTTCCGTTGTTGTCTCTGCCATCGAAAACCTCAGTGTTGAACTGATTAAATCTTTGGGTAGGCCGATTGCAGTAAGGGTAGCACTTGGTACCGGGTGATTCGTATTACAGGCAGAACCTGATGATACATAAACCTGTTTTTCCTCCAAGGCATGCAAAAAGACTTCGCTGCGTACGCCCTGAAAACTAACACTTATAATATGCGGTGCAGTCTTCTTAAGCTCTTCCATAGCAAAAGAATTCATGTATTCCTTGGGTAATCCGTTTACTGTTACTCCTTCAAGTTTGCTGACTTCTAATATAAATTTTTGTTTCAACTCATATAGTTTGGCTATCTTCTCATCAAAATCGACATACATTTCTTTCACTGCCTGTCCAAGTCCCACGATTGCCGGAACATTTTCTGTTCCTGAACGCATTCCTCTTTGGTGTCCGCCTCCAAATAATACAGGCTGTATCTTGACTTTATCGCTTACATACAAAACTCCGATTCCCTTAGGTCCATGTATCTTGTGACCGCTGAAGGTTAACAGATCAATCCCTTCTCGCTTTGGATAAATAATGTATTTTCCAATCGCCTGTGTTGCATCTACATGAAAAATGATATCTTCTTTGATACGTTTCATATTCGTTGACAGTTCTGTGATATCCTGTACTGAGCCGATTTCGTTATTCACATACATGATGGATACCATAATCGTATTTTCTCTTATTAATTCATATAATTTTTCTTTGATTACTTTACCCATCGCATCTACAGGTGCATAGCTAATTTCAA
>JBASOB010000631.1:0-4574 GCA_049657865.1 Mobilitalea sp. | reverse complement strand
AGAAAGCAGCTAGGGAGGTGACTCGTTCATGACAAAACGGAAACTGAACAGCAATTCCCTGCTGTTGCTAATTACAATTGTATTATTTGCAGCGATGTATCTGGCAGGATGTACGGTATATGCAGACAAAGGTTTTGGACATCTTCAGACCTTTCTAAATATTCTTATCAATAATGCGGGACTAATCTGTATCGCATGTGGAATGACCTGTGTTATGCTGACAGCCGGCATTGATATATCGGTTGGATCCTTGGTAGCGCTTGACTGTATGATTATGGCAGTCGGAATTGAACATTGGGGATGGAATAGCCCGGTATTAATGTTGTTTGTCTTGATTTTTGGACTGATATTTGGATATGCAATGGGTTATTGTGTGGCATATCTGAACATACAGCCATTTATCGTTACGATGGCAGGTATGTTCTTTGCAAGAGGACTGACTGCTGTCATCAGCACGCAGCAGGTTAGTATTACGAGTGACAAATTCTTTGTGAAAATGTCTAATCTAAAATTTTCACTGCCCTTTGGGTCTTATCTGAACCGAAAAGGGATAGAACAGATTCCATATGTTCGTATTACGGTTATCATTGCGTTGCTGATCTTAGTCATTGTGTTTCTGATGCTTCGGTATACTCGTTTTGGACGTAGTTTGTATGCAGTCGGCGGTAATCATCAGTCAGCAGCACTTATGGGACTTAATGTTAAAAAGATTACAATGAGAGCTTATATTTTATGCAGCTTCTTGTGTTCAATCGGAGGTATCTGCTATTGTATGAATACAATGTGTGGAACGGCGACGCAAGCAACCGGCCTTGAGATGGATGCTATATCCTCTTCTGTAATCGGTGGTACACTCCTTACCGGTGGTGTAGGTAATGTAATAGGTTCCTTTTTTGGAGTATTAATTAATGGAACTATTTCCTCCTTAGTAAAGACGCATGGTAAACTGGTTAGTTCATGGTCGAATGTAGTAACTGCAATGTTGTTATGTTTCTTTATTTTATTGCAGGCAGTATTTGCGAAAATGAAGGAAAGAAAAAAGTAGATACAGAACAGGAAAGATAAAGAAAGTTCAATTAGTAAGAAAGATAGAATAATTTGCTCTAAAGATAGAACTGCTTCATATTTAAGACAAAGAAAATATAATATAGTAGGAGTAGAGTTACTGCATTCAGGGGAGTGCAGTTAAATATAATACATGATTTATAATTGAAAGGGCGGGATGATTTCCTGCCCTTTCAATTTGTTGTAAGGAGGGTGGATATTCTATATAGCCCTTTCAATTTGGTGTAAGGAGGGTTTATATTCTATATAGTCCTTTCAATTTATTGTAAGAAGGGAGGATTGCTATATACAGCCTTTTCATTTTATTATGAGGAGGTCAGATGAATTTATAGAGAATTTATAGAAAATTTCACGTATGATTGAAAAAGTATAGTGGAAACTATATACATATAATGCTATAATTAAGGGCAATAAAGCAAAAATTTAGTTTGAATAATTAAGTTGTCATGGAATACTACCGAAGAGGAGGGATTGTATGTTGAAACATAGTAAAAAAATTGTAATATTAGCTTATATCATAGTATTTACATCGGTATGTATTACCATACCAATCCAAGTCGCAGGAGCAGTGAAACCCATCGAAGAAACAGAAGATAAGCTCGAGGGAGTAACGGCACAGCAAAAGGTGGTTTTGGAACAACTTTTTACCGTTGCCCAGAAAATGGAGCAGTTAGAAAATGAAAAAATGGTTTTGAACAGTGAGATAGATACCTTGTTGCTTCAAATAGAAGAGATCAAATCGGAAATCGAAGAGAAACAGTTGAAATATGAGGTGGAGTTAGAAGTACTAGAAAAAGTATTAGTAAACTATCAGCGTGGAGGTCCTGCCTCATATTTGGAAATTTTGCTGGGTGCAGAAAATCTGACCACATTTTTAAAAAGCATTAATATCATAAAAGATATTTCTAAAAACGTCAGTGAACTTCTTGTTACGCTGGAAGATGAAAAAACAGCTTTACAGGAAGAAAAAGATACAGCGGATGCGAAAGCAATTCTTCTGGAGGATAAAAGAAGCTTGCTACAAGATAACCTCGAAGCAAATCAGAAGTTGAAAGAGGAGCAAGAAGTGTATCTGGCTTCACTTCAAGAAGATCAGGTATATTATGAGGAGCAGCTTGCTAATCTGAATCAGATGTGGATGGACTGTACCAATTTATTTGGTGATGTGGTTGATGAAATGACAAAGATTATTAATGCAGGATATTTTACGATGGAGGATTTAAATTTAAACTTTGGGATTACAAAAATGGATGGAGCAATCAAAGAGGAGACCTTTAATCGTATTTTAAGTGAAAATTCTGACTTGACGGAAATTATTTTTGATATAGAGGAAGACCAGGTAGTGATAGCTGTACCGGATAAACATCTAGTACTTTCTGGGGACTTTGTAATAGAGGGTGATACAGCTCTGTTGTATCAGGTAAAATCAGGAACTTTTTATGATATGCCGATTGAAGAAGCCTCCATGGAGGAATTATTTGCGAAAGGTCCTTTATTGATTGATTTCCAGGCGATTGCAGGAGAGAACATTACGATTGATTTTAAGCTAAGCAGGATAGAAAGCCAGGAGGGACAGCTGGTATTTGAAATAAAACCAGAATGGTAGGACGAAGGAGGAGCAGCAATGATACAAGCAAGTGGAGTTTCACTCATATACCAAGATAAAACAGAAGCACTTAAGAATATAAACCTTGAAATTAAATCCGGTGAACTTGTATATATAACTGGTCCCAGCGGTTCAGGGAAGACAAGTTTGCTAAAGCTGTTTATGGGAATTGAAAGTCCAACCTCTGGTTCACTTATGGTTCTTGGAGAGCCGATGGGAAAGGGAAATAGCCGTAAACTTCGAAAAATGCGCAAGACCATCGGACCGGTATTTCAGGAATTTAAGTTAATTCAAGGAAGAACTGCACTGGAAAATGTGATGATTGGTATGAGATTCCTTGGCATCACTCCAGGAAAAATGAAATCAGAAGCGGTGAATGCCTTAATTCGAGTAGGCCTTGAACATAAAATCCACTCAAGAATTGAGAATTTGTCTTGGGGTGAAGCACAAAGAGTTGCAATAGCAAGGGCAGTTGCCAGAAAACCGGTATTAATTCTTGCCGATGAACCTACCGGTAATCTGGATCATGAAAATGCGATTCATATCCTTGAATTACTTCATTCCTTTCGTGATGAAGATACTACAGTAATCATAACGACGCATGCGACTCATTTGATTGGAGGAGAGAAAAATGCAACATTTCTGCATGTCAATCAGGGCGAAATAACCGTGGAACGGAGGGAACAGGCAGAATGAAGACCTTTCTATATAATATCGGATATTTTTTCCTGGAAGCAAAAAGGACAATACGCTTTAATCCGTTATCTAATCTGTTTTCAGTGGTTGGAACGGGACTGATTCTATTCCTGTTTGGCATGGTGATTGCTGGGTGGTCCATTGGTGACCAGATGATATCGGCACTTCAAGGGGAAGCAGAAATCAGCGCATATTTTGATACTGCAATTGATAAAGAAGCTGCACTAGGATTAGCGGATACAATTAAAGGAATGGATGGCGTCTATGATGCTAAGTATGTGAACGAAACCGAAGCACGCACGCAGATGAAGGAAATGTTGGGTGAGGAAGCTGAAATTTTGGAACTTTTTGAGGAAAATCCATTTGAAGCATTTCTAGAGGTACGAATTAATTTGGAAAATATGGATACGGTACTTGCGAACATTCAAACGCTAGAAGGAATTAATTATGTACGTGATAACCGAGAAATTCTTGAGCAGATGAAGAGTATTACGGAAGGAATTAAGCTGCTTGGCTCACTAATTATACTTGCCGTTGGGATTACTACCGTAATTATCATAGCACATATGATTCGCGAAGGAATCTATAATAATAAAGATCAGATTAATACCTTGCGACTGCTTGGAGCACCAAGCACTTTTATAGGTTTTCCATTTGTATTAGCCGGACTTTTGTTAACTGTATTTGGTGGAGTGATTGCAGCAATCCTATTAATTATCTTAATCAACAATGGATATGGAATATTAGGTGGATCGATTCCGTTTATTCCCCTGCCGCCTATGGCGGAACTAAGACAAAATGTATGCGTGATTATTATAGGAGTAAGTGTGATTCTTGGATTACTAGGAAGTTTGTTCGGATTATCCTCGATCCACAGACAGGATAATAAAGGCTGATAAAATAATTGACTTGTAATATATTCAGGTTGTCTTTTGTAGGAATTTAAACTAACCATTAATAAGCAAAACAAACCGCTATTAAGCTCTTAAGTGCTCCCTTTCTCTATTACGGGGAGCACTTTGTGATTTTATAGATATGGAATTATAAATACGATTTAATTTGACAAAATAATTTGATTTCTTTAGGGAGTAACAAAGGTTTACTTCCTATCCGTCATATATTAAAATTATATAAACAGCTATATTTCAATAGGTAAATATGCTATACTTCGTTCAGAAATAAATGGATTGTTTTAGGAAGAATCATA
>JBASOB010000630.1:0-3238 GCA_049657865.1 Mobilitalea sp. | reverse complement strand
GAATTGCTTCGAACATCGCATATTTTTTACCGATATTTGCGCTTCCTGCCGTACCAACACCGCCCTGGAATTCGGCAGCTTCATCGGTAAGGATATCACCATAAAGATTCGGAAGAACAAGCACTTGAAAATCTTTTCTTCTCTTTTCATCCACAAGCTTTGCTGTCATGATATCAATATACCAGTCATCTGCTGTAATATCAGGATATTCTTTCGACATTTCTCGGAAGATATCTAAGAATTTGCCATCGGTTGTCTTTATAATATTAGCTTTCGTTACAGCGGTAATTCTTGTCTTTCCATTTGCTTTTGCATACTCAAATGCTGCTCTGATAATTCTCTCTGATCCCTGTGAAGTAACAATTGTAAAATCAACGCCTAAGTCTTCGGTAACATGAATGCCCTTGCTTCCGATTGCATATGCACCTTCTGTGTTCTCACGGTAGAAAGTCCAATCAATTCCTTGTTCCGGAATGCGAACCGGTCTGACGTTAGCAAATAAATCAAGCTCTTTTCTCATAGAAACATTAGCGCTCTCAACATTTGGCCATGGATCACCTTTTCTTGGAGTTGTTGTCGGTCCTTTTAAGATAACATGACATTTCTTAAGTTCTTCAAGAACAGCAGGAGGAATTGCAGCCTTTTCTGCTGCTCTTCTCTCGATTGTTAATCCTTCAATATCTTTAAATACAACTTTACCAGCTTTTACTTCCTCTCTTAATAAATATTCGAGTGTTCTTTTCGCTTGTGCTGTAATAGCAGGACCAATACCGTCTCCGCTGCAAACTCCGATAATTATCTGATCAAGGGATTTATAATCAATAAATCCACCTTGTGTTTTCATCTCTTCTACTCTTTTAAGTTGCTCCATTAATAATAATCCAAATTTCTCTTTTGCTGCTTCAATATTCTCTGTAACTGCCATTCTTATACCCGTACCTTTCCATCTATTTTATCCGTTGAACCTTCTCAACATAAATCAGCTATCAAAACTATTGTATTCAATTTAATTTGCCTTGTCAAATTTTTAGATATTTTACAGCTTTCATTTTTATAACTTTCGCTTTAAAACTTTCACTTTTACAACTTTCACTTTACAACTTTTACTTTTAAAACTTTCATTTAAAAGTTTCATTGTATAAGTTTCATTTTAAAAGTTTCAATTTAAAAGTTTCATATAAAAGTTTCATTTTTTTATCTTTCATTTAACAACTGACATTTTAAACTCTCAAGTTCTAGTTTTCTGCTTTATATAATTTGATGCCAATCTCTTCTTCTGCTTTTTTAATGATTGCAATCAACTCATCATCCGTAATAACAGTAACACGGCCATCTTCGTATTCTCTGTCTACCCATACTTTAATGCTTCCTACGATCGGATTACTTTTATCAATTGCCCTGTCACCCTTTAATTTATAATAGGTATTAATCCAATGTGCGATACCAGCAAGTCCTGAGGTATTTGAAACAGCAACAAGTACCGGACGTTTTAAGAATTTATCAGTATCAAAAATATTATAGATTTCTTCATTTTTAAGCAAGCCATCCGCATGAATTCCAGCGCGAGTTACATTAAAGTTTTTACCGACAAATGGTGTTCTTGAAGGAACACGGTAGCCGATTTCTTTCTCAAAGTACTCTGCAAGCTCCGTAATAACGGTAGTATCCATTCCATCTAAGGTACCTTTTAATTGAGCATATTCAAAAACCATCGCTTCAAGAGGCGTATTTCCTGTCCTTTCTCCAATTCCGAATAAGGAGCAGTTAACTGCAGCGGCACCATATAACCATGCAGTAGTTGAATTTGAAACAGCCTTATAGAAATCATTATGTCCATGCCATTCCAACCATGCGGAGGGTACATTCGCATGTGTTACAAGACCATATATAATACCTTGAACAGAACGTGGAATAACTGCGCCAGAGAAGTTAACTCCGTATCCCATAGTATCACAGGCTCTTATCTTAACTGGGATATTATATTGCTTACTTAATTTCATTAACTCATGACAGAACGGAATTACGAATCCATGAATATCGGAACGAGTGATATCTTCCAAATGGCATCTTGCTGCAATTCCAGTCTCAAGGCACTCTCTTACAATACTCAGATAATGATTCATCGCTTCACTTCTTGTCATTTTCATCTTATAAAAGATGTGATAATCAGAACAGCTGACTAGTATTCCTGTTTCCTTCATTCCAATCTCTTTCACCAGCTCGAAATCTTTCTTACTAGCTCTGATCCATGAAGTAACTTCTGGGAACTCATATCCCCTCTCCATGCATTTGTATACCGCATCACGATCTTTCTTACTATATAAGAAGAACTCGCTTTGACGAATTATCCCCTTCGGTCCACCTAATCGATGAAAATAATCAAACAAGGTCACAATCTGCTCTGTTGTATAAGGTTCTCTAGATTGTTGCCCGTCTCGGAAAGTTGTATCTGTAATAAAGATTTCGTCCGGAAGATTGTGAGGCACGATTCGATCATTAAAAGCAATCTTCGGTATCTCGTCATAAGGAAATAGATTACGAAATGTGTTAGGTTGATCCACGTCTACCAGTGGATAAATAGGTTCTTCGAGCTGCAGTAAGTTGTTATGAGGGTTGATAAATACTTTTCTTGCTTCCATATCTTGATCCATAATCGTTGCTCTCCATTCTATAAGAAATTTGAATTTGTTTTATTGTATACAATTATACTATTGTTGTCAATCCTATTTTTCTCGTTTTGTTATTAATTAGATTATAAAATATCATAAATCATATTTATGCAAAATGATATGCCAAATCTTACCTAGTTTTTCCTTCTATATCAGCCTACAATATACGATTTACATCAAAAGAACCCCACATTTCTGTAGGGTTTTAAGTAAAATCCAAATTTAATTTTCCAACAATATGTTATCGCATAATAATTCATTAATTAAAGTAATTTCATTATAAATTCATATGCAATCGGGACAAGAATAGCCGGCAATAAATTACCGCATTTAATTTTTTTGCCAAACATCATATTAATACCGATACCAAAGATAAGTATCGAACCGATAAAGGATATGTTCGTTATTAATTGATCACTGAGGAATGGCTCGATATATGTTGCTGATGCTGTAATGAAGCCTTGATAAAGTCCTAATGGAATAACTGAGAAAAGTACTCCAATTCCCAAGGTAGATGCTAGTACGATTGCAACTGTTCCATCGATAAAAGCCTTTGCAAATAACATATC
>JBASOB010000629.1:0-2918 GCA_049657865.1 Mobilitalea sp. | reverse complement strand
CTTATGCGTTCTTTGTATTGATTATAGATTATCTTTCGTCTATACTTGGGGGAGAACACAATGTGGTACTTACACATCAATTTTGTATGTGCTAAGTCATTCGATTTGTTTGCCATGAAATCACCTTTTCCTTTGTTATAGTAGTAGCCTGAACAACTCTATTATAACGAAAAGGTGATTTTTTGCTATAAGCACATGGCCCACCACCCGCATAGCAGGTGGATTTATGTTTCGCATAGCTCATTTCTCTGTTGAGAAACTCGCTAAGCTCAACCGGCTAAAGCCGTAACTAAAAACAACCCCGACAAATTATCGGGGTTGCTATCACTTATATAATATGATTAGTCATTGATATATCTGACATACTTAACTGGTGATCTGTAATTCATGCTGGAGATCTTGATTCCATCTCTTCTGTTGCTTGCATGTATGATTTTACCGTTACCGATATAAATTGCTACATGACTGATATAAGAAGAACTGCCATAGAATACTAAATCGCCTGGTTTCAACTGCGAAGAACTGATCTTTGTTCCGCCAGCAGCCTGACTTCTGGAGGTACGGGAAATTGAATATCCCATCAATCGGTAAATTGCTTGCGTGAAACCGGAGCAGTCAACGCCGGAACCTAATCTAGTACCGCCCCATACATAAGATTCACCTAAATGCTCTTTCGCTTCATTAACCAGATTAATACGGGTATTTGATACATCAGCACCAAACGCTAGGGCTTCAATCGATACTGCATCAATTAATTTGAATGAAATATCAACAAAATCCTTTGCAACATAAGCGGTAGTTCCTGCTTCGCTATCATCACTATCAAGAGTAACTTCAACCCAAATAGGATATTTGGGATCATCCGTAAGTACTTTGGAATTTACAACTAATAACTCTTCGCCTTTCGCAATCTGATCGACGATATCTGCGCCTGTATTAGAAGACTTTCTAACATAAAGGCCATTTGTATTGGCTTCTGCAACATAAAAACCAACTTCTTTGGCAAGCTGAACGGCTTCTGAGCCGGTAATAAGATAATCACTATTCACATATCCGGTAATACCATTTGACTTAATTTTAGTCCATCCATCTTTATTTGCTGTTATTATTTCACAGCCACCGTTCTTCGGGAGTTTACCGACAAGCTTATTATTTTCGCCAGCTCCAGAGCGGATGTTAAGATTATTTGAAACATTTGCAATTGCTAAATTAGTATAACCGGGTATTGCAGCATCATTGGCTGATAAAGTTGACACGATTTCTCCGGTTGTTTTACTTTCTTTACTGTCGCTCATCTTATCATAGGTAAAACCAGCTAGAGCTTCTTCATAAGCCATTGCTGTCTTTGGATTCGATGTTAGGACGAAAACACCAGCTACACAAACCAAAGAAAACTTTAATAGTGACCTGTTCATAGATATCCTCCAATAGGTTCGAGTTTAACATAAGAAATAGACTGTCATTTCCTATGTTATTAAATGTATTTTTAAACTGTAGTTTTAAATGTTACGTAAATATTAAATATATTACAGGCGTATTATAACAAACACAGTTGTTTTTGTCAAGAATATGTCAACTTTATTTCAAAAATTAGGCAATATTACCAAAAACGCAAAAAAATACTGCCTATGTAGGAAAGAGTCCATAAAATAGGCAGTTTGAAAAGTAATAAAAATGCAACAATTAACATTATCTTAAACATTGTCGTAATAATTCATTCACAATATAGAAAGTACTACCATTCTAATGATTTATATTCTTTGCGTTTGTCTCGTCCAAGTAGATCTGATAAAGCTTCACTTGTAGTTTTGCCTTCAAAAAGTATTAAATTGATTTGCTCAACGATGGGCATATCAACATTATTTCTTTTGGCTAAAGCTAAAGCTGCTTTTGCGGAATTAACACCTTCTACGACCTGATTAACCGCAGCCATCGCCTCTTCCATCGTCTTGCCCTGTCCCATAAGGTTTCCGGCATTCCAATTTCGGCTATGCTTACTGGTACAGGTAACGAATAAATCGCCAAATCCGGATAAACCCATAAAGGTTTCCATCTTTCCACCCATGATAAGACCTAGTCGACTGATTTCAGCCATTCCTCTTGTCATCAGGGCAGCCTTAGTGTTATCACCATAACCTAAACCATCCACCATTCCGGCCGCTAATGCAATGACATTTTTAAGAGACCCGCCGAGTTCAATACCGATGATGTCAGGGCTGGTATATACACGGAATACATCAGTCATAAAAATGTCCTGGATGAATCGTGCAATTTCTTTTGTCTCAGCACCAACTACGATAGTTGTCGGTACGCCTCTGCTTACCTCTTCTGCATGGGTAGGACCAGATAATACGGCTACTTTTGCCTGAGGCAGCTCATCTTTAATAACTTCTGACAAGGTTAACAAGGTACCATCTTCAATACCCTTGGATACATTGACAATGACCTGTCCTTCTGTAATATAAGGCTTTGCAATATGTGCAGTAGAACGAATATAGGGAGAAGCTACCGCCATTACGATTAAATCTTTGTCCGTGCAAGCTGCTTCTAAGTCCAAAGTAATCTGAACATGTTCCGGTAGTAATGCGTCAGGTAGATTTTTCAGATTAGGTCTGCCCTCTATCAACAAAAGTGCTTCTTTTTCGATTTTTGTCCATATTGTAACGTCATGACCATTATTAGCAAGAACGATTGCTAGGGCACAACCCCAGGTTCCGGCTCCTAATATACTAATTTTACTCATAATTTCCTCCATTCAATCAAAATCTGCAAATTTTCACTTTGAACTAATATGATGCTGTTCTTTGGAATCTCAATAGGAAAAGAAATAGAACAAGCAACATTTTTGCACGTTTTGTAAATCTTCTCATGTAATCACTATTATTGACTAAAAATAAAATATTGACAAGAATTAAGAA
>JBASOB010000628.1:0-2054 GCA_049657865.1 Mobilitalea sp. | reverse complement strand
AAGTAATGATTAGTCTTCTGGCTGCCGTATTTGTAATCTCCTATGATGGGATGTCCGATGCTAGCTAGATGAGCTCTGATCTGATGGGAACGTCCAGTGATTAACTTAACCTGAAGCAAAGTATAACTGCCGAATGTATCATCAGTATCTGTGTTCTCTTGCTTATTTCTTCTCTCATAAGCTTCTTCCCTAAGAACTTCGATATCTTTCAGTGCATTTTTCGAATAAGCAATGGGTTCATATTCGGTGCAGATATACTCTGTGTTATCCATTTTCGTCATAAATATCTGTACCTGATTCTTGTCTTCATCCTTACTTAAATATCCTTCAATTCTTTTCTTTTCCTCTACTTTACCTTTAACGATACAGAGATAATACTTATTCAGTGTATGTTCTTTTAATAAACGTGCCATCTCCTGAAGTCCTAGAAGGGATTTCCCAGCAATTAGGATGCCTCCGGTATTACGATCCAAACGATTGCAGATACCTGGTTTAAAGCTCTGTAATTGTTCCTTGGTAATCTGGTTCGAAGTTAACATATAGGATACGATATGCTCTACCATTGAAACATCATCTTTTTCAGCTTTTTGAGATAGTACACCCAGAGGTTTGTTCACAATCAAAATATGTGGGTCCTCATATATAACAACAAGCCGTTCTTCTACAAATGTAGTTTCCACCGGCTCACTAAATATCTCTATTGTATCATCTGACAGAAACATCTTGATTTCATCATTAATACCAAGCATTTCTGATCCTTCTGCTTTTTTCCCGTTTAAGGTTATATTTTTCTTACGCAACATTTTATAAATAAAGCTTTTGGGTGCTTTATTAAGAATTTTAGCTAAAAGCTTATCTAAACGCTGCCCTGCTTCGTTTTGCTGTACCGTAAATTGTTTCATCGTATATTTCTCCTATTGATAGATTACATCATATATTTATGCAATCTAATATCTTTTCATATATGTTAATTCAATAATTCTATTATAATATTGCCGTAACTTAAGATGCTTTCTTTTTGATAATACTTTTTAATTATACAATACTTCTAAGATAGAATTCACAAAATAGTCGGCTGCTTTTATTTTTGCATCTTGATGTTCCGCCGAGAAATCATCATGAACTGCACATACCTTCATATTGGCATTCTTTCCAGCCATGATTCCCTGCATTACATCTTCAAAGACTAAACATCTACTTGGATCTGCTCCTAAATCCTGAGCGACTAACAGATAGATGTCCGGTGATGGCTTTCCCTTATCAACTTCACAGGAGGTTCGGATGGAAGTAAAATAATGTCCCATCTGATGACGGTCAATTATCAAATCAACTAATTCTCTAGAATTGCTGGTAGCTATTCCAGCTGGAATATTATTCTGTTTTAAATGTTCTAATAATTCAATGACGCCCTCTTTGACAGGCACTTCATCACGGTATTTATTCCAT
The DNA here is from genome assembly GCA_049657865.1 of Mobilitalea sp. Classification (GTDB taxonomy): domain Bacteria; phylum Bacillota; class Clostridia; order Lachnospirales; family Lachnospiraceae; genus Mobilitalea. The sequence goes on along the minus strand of JBASOB010000628.1, from coordinate 608 downwards.
GCCATGCGGTTCCAGTCACTTTTCATATCGTCGAGACTGTCCGTCAATTGAAAACGGTTTTTGAAATAAGCTGCTGTTTCGGAAAAACTCATACCCTCGATTGAGGTTTGTAAATCCGAAGGGAAATCGACCCCATGTTTACTCAGATATTCGATATCTATACTTTCCCACAGCCACATAGAATCCACTAAAGTACCATCTAAATCAAATATAACTGCATCAATATTCTCTAACATATTAATAACCATGCCTTTCTCTCTGCATGCAAAACTTTGGGCTATAGGCACAAAGTTTCATTCATTCGTAAGTTTTATCTGAGAGTTCTACTCAATTTCATTCATTCGCGAGTTTTTGTCTGATCGTTTTCCTCTATTTTAATTCATTCGCAAGTTTCTTGTCACTGATTTTTTTCTTGTTAATATTTTTCAGGTATTCAACTTCCTCATCTGTTAATTCGCGGTATTCACCCGGCTGCAGATTTTCATCCAGCACAAGACCTCCCATGGATAATCGTTTCAGATAGACAACTTCTTTATCGACAGCTTCAAACATACGCTTCACCTGATGGAATTTGCCCTCTTGGATTGTTAACTCCACCTCTGAAATAT
>JBASOB010000627.1:0-10863 GCA_049657865.1 Mobilitalea sp. | reverse complement strand
ACATAGAGGCTTCCAGCATGATAATGCTGCCGGATATTCCATGCCCTACCTGATCATGAATTCGGGCAGCGATTCGATTACGTTCTTCTATCGATGTTGTATATTTTAACGTCTTAGTCAGACTTCTAAGATCCGCAATCTTCTGATTAAGTTCAACCACAACTTCCTTCTGTGTGTCATACATTTCATTATATAAATTATATTTTGCAAGCAGGATCCGACAAATCATAAGCATGGAGGCTAGAACCAAGGTCAGTACAATCGAGATAATCCCTGGTGAAAAAATTAAAATCAATAAAGCCAGTAGAACTATAATAATAAAATAAAACATACTAGAATCAATCGTAAGATCCAGTAAATGTATGACCAATACGATTAGTAGTGGGAAAAGCAACTCAAGTCCTAAGGAAAAACATGCAATCATACATCCTGATATCGTAGCCATGATTATTTTGTTATATTTCTTCACCCTGCCTAGCAATATTTCCAGGACAAAAATGCAGGCAAAACTAAGTGTCGATATTACCATTACCGTAATATCGACATTAGTTGAACCAAGTACGATAACGGAGGCTATCGTAGCTATTATTTTAGTTAAGAAATAGAGAAATGGTCTGTCAATCATATCATACCACCTAACTGTTTTTATAATTTTGTGCATATAATACTGCTCCGACCAGGAAACACAATACAACAAACAGCGACAGAATTAGGATATTGGGATAAATATTCACGGTTACATCTGTCTGCAGTTTACGCATTGCATCCATAAACCAGAATTGCGGTAATATTCTTGCTAGATTCTGTAGCGTCTTTGGTGAATTTTCAATCGGAAAATATGCTCCACCAAGAATACATCCTATGGTTGAAAATCCTATCACGATGGAAGTGATTGCATTTTTAGACTTGACAACCAAGGGCAGTGCCAAGGAAAAGCATACACTGAATAATGATATGATAACCATCATTAGTGCTAAGATTTCAATCGGAACCCCAATCTTGATTTTACTGATGTAGATATAGCTGATGTAGATTGCTACAGGAACTAGGCAAATAATCATCCCAAAGACGCCAGTACCTATAATATACTGAATCGGTTTTACAGGAGTAGCTTCAATTCGATTAAACACACCGGATAACCGGTCATCTACTACCATATAAGAAACCACAATACAGATTGAAAATATCAGCATCAGGAAAAATCCAACTGAATTAATGAAGCCTGATTCACCAAGCAGTGCCGCCTTATCAATTTCCTCTGCTGCTGCTTGTGTAATCTTAATGTCATTGTTATCATAATCTTCCAATAATCGGTCAAACGTTTGTGTATCTCCATCTGCACTCAGCGATAACATATAAATACTATTCATATAATTATTGATATATACCTTCGTAAAAGCAGCATTTTCATAATCATCTAAGGAAGTGATCGTAACATTCTCCTTCACTCCATTTGCATATTGTTCATAAAAATTTTCCGGTATCTCTATTATAACTGAAATATCTTTTTCAATCAACTCTGTTGATAATTGATTGAAGTCTAACGTTTCGATTAACTCATAATTCATATCTTCGTTTAAATACTCCTTGAAGTCGTTCGATAATCCGCTTTGATCATAATCCATGACACCGATTGGTATTTTGGACAGGGTTGCATCTGATACAAAATGCCCCATAGCATAAAGAACAAAGCTGATAGCGATTCCACATGCGATAGCAAACAGAAGAATTATTTTATTTCGTTTTATATTACTCTTTGTCAACATCAAAATATTTTTCATTTTTCACCTCCGCTATTACGCTTCTTCTTTCTTTCTATTAAATAGAACTGCACCAATTATTAATGCGATTATGCATATGATACTATAGATAATAATCGTAGTAGTCGCTTTTTCGGTCCTTCCAAAGATTGATAAATCATAAGCGGCCTGCTGCATGTTGTAAATTGGCATCATTTCTGTAAGCCCCTTAATATATAGGTCTTTGGAATAGGTACCTCCAAAAAACATCATCATCCAAATAACAGGCATTATAACGACGGTCGGACTACTTTTCATAAATAGACCAAGTACGGCTCCCACTGCTGTCATGCTTATTGTCACCACAAGAAACATAAGGAATAAATATAGATTATCCTGAATATTAGCCGCATAATGAGCTTTATATACCACCACACAGAACAACATAATAACTGCGATTTCCAAAACAACCTGTGGAAAGAAACCCAATACTTTCTGTATAAATATCGAGATTCGGTTCTTCGGGCAAATCAATAACCGGTTTATCGTCTTACTTTGACGTTCCCCCACAAAAGCTGCTGCACCGACAGTCAAGCTCATAAAACAAATCATAGCTACCATCGAAACCGCATAGTAATCTATCATATTCCGATTAACCCCTAAATCTTTGTCTATAATATAATCCTCCTGGATTGACTTAGCACTGATCTCAGCTATTCCCTCCGGGTTTGTCTTAAGCAGTGTGGAAATCGATTTATTTGTCTGAATAAAGCTGTACATAATTGCTCCGACCGTACGATTTTTTATCGAATCCGTCCCTTCAAATATTTGTATTTCCATCGGATTCCCGGTAAAGAGGACAACTGCTGCTATTTCATCTTTCGCTGCCATTTTTTTTGCTTTTTCCAAATTATCTGCCGCTGTAAAAAACAAGTTCGTACCATCTCCCGCCTCGTCCACGAAAGACTCAATTGCCATAATTTGATATGGATCCTGAGTTTCAATTACATATTCAATCTTCAGCTCACCGATCGTTCCTTCCGACTTATTCAAAGAATTCAATAAGGATCCCAACAAAAATACCAACACAATCGGAAATGCCATAAAAAAGAATAAGTTAGTTGTATCCCGGAAGAACTCTTTCACTTCTTTTATAATAATATTCAACATAATAATTCTCCATTCTTTCTTAGCGCATTTCATGCCCTGTAAGCGTCAAAAACATTGTGTCAAGAGTAGGAACTTCCGTATTAATGTTAATGATCGGCAATCCCAAAGAAATAAACTGTTCAATAATTTTAGAGATACTGCTCTGTTTAATCGAGATATCAATTCGGACCGAGTTATCATTTACTGCAATTGCTTTAACATCCGGCATGTTATTAATCTTTTTCTTCATTTCATCTGTATCAAAACCATGTGGTATTTTGGTTTCTATGTAAGTGGACTGAACATCGGTAACCAAAGATACCAGTTCAGGTTTAGTACCGCAGGCAACCATTTGACCACGATCAATAATTGCAATTCTATCGCAGATTTCTTCTACTTCATTCATATAATGGGAAGTGTAAATAATTGTGGCACCGCGGTCTCTTAATATTTTAATTGAATTTAGAATATGCTCTCTTGACTGTGCATCCACACCAACCGTCGGTTCATCCATAACAATAAGCTGTGGTGCATGTGCGATTCCACAAGCAATATTAAGTCTTCTTCTCATACCACCGGACATCTGCTTAGGTTTCATCCCTAAACGGTCTGTCAGGCCAACGAATTCAAGTGCTTCTTTCGCTGAAGCAGTTAATTTCTTTCCTCTAAGACCATAAAGGGAAGCAAAGAATTTGACATTTTCTAAAGCACTCAGATGATCATAAACTGCAATGTCCTGAGGAACCATTCCAATCAGCTGCTTAATCTTCATTCTATCTTTGCGAATATCAAAACCATTGATATCAATTTCGCCCTTATTAAAATCAGACAGGGTTGTCAGAACGCTTAGAGTAGTTGATTCGCCAGCACCGTTTGGGCCGAGCAATCCAAATATTTCACCAGACTCTACTGAAAAGCTTAAATTATCTACCGCACAAAGCTCTCCATATTTTTTAGTTAGATTTTTGATATTTACATAATATGACATAATATATTCCCCTTTTCCTGCAAATATGCATTCCTTGCATTTTTGCTTACACATACAATTGTTTTTGGTTTTCCAAGTGGTTTTCCTGGTGACTTTTCTCGTCTTCAGACAGGATCTTTTGCATGCTCTTATCATATCGCAGGAATGCTATTTATAGAAGTGACGTAAGTTACAACTTCACCATGACATTTGTCATTAGTAAACCATGATTTTCCATAAAGCATCATTACAAATCACATGACACATCAGAAAACACTTGGTTTTTCCCTGTAAACATGTCGAAAACACATTGAAAAATACTACTCTTTCATATATAATGTCTATAGTTCTTGACAAAATGCCTGATTTTATGGCATCTTAACATTTAGATAAGAAACACCGTAATAAACGAATCAGATACATTCAAGTTAACTTATATAATTGCACCTGTTAACTTGCTTATTTTCTAGATATTTAAGGAGGAATAGTTAATGTCTACTAATGTTTATGACATACTGAAAGAACGTGGCTTTCTTGAACAATGTACCCACGAAGATGAGGTCCGCGAATTACTTGGAAAGGAATCAGTTACCTTTTATATAGGTTTCGATGCTACTGCTGATAGTTTAACCGCAGGACATTTTCTTACCGTAATGGCAATGATGCATATGCAGCGTGCCGGCCACAAACCGATTGCTCTTCTCGGAGGTGGTACAACGATGATTGGAGATCCTACCGGTAAATCCGATATGCGTACCATTATGACCAGAGAAATCATTGATTACAATGCAGACTGCTTCCAGAAACAATTATCCAAATTCATCAATTTTGATGATGGTGGTGCTATTATCGCTAATAATGCAGATTGGCTTTTGGATTTGAATTATGTGGAATTCTTAAGAGAAATCGGAATTTATTTCTCTGTCAACAAAATGCTTGCTGCTGATTGCTACAAACAACGAATGGAAAGAGGTTTGACTTTCTTCGAATTCAATTATATGTTGATGCAGTCCTACGACTTCTGGAAATTAAATAAAGATTACGGCTGTACCCTTGAACTTGGTGGCAATGATCAGTGGTCTAATATCCTTGGCGGTGTAGAATTAATTCGTCGTAAAGAACAAAAAGCTGCTTATGGCCTTACGTTCAAATTATTAACTACCAGCGAAGGCGTCAAGATGGGTAAAACCATGAAAGGTGCTGTATGGCTGGATCCTAACAAGACCTCTCCTTATGAATTCTATCAATACTGGAGAAATATCGAAGATGTTAAAGTGGAAGAAGTTCTTGGCCTCTTAACCTTCTTACCTATGGACGAAGTCAGAAGACTCGGTGCTCTTGAAGGAGCCGAAATCAATCACGCCAAAGAAGTTCTTGCTTTCGAACTTACTAAAATCGTTCATGGTGAAGAAGAAGCAGGAAAAGCTCAGGATGCAGCAAGAGCATTATTCGGTGCCGGAGCAAAATCAGAGGATATTCCGACTACAACCTACTCGGCAGCTAAATTTGCGGAAGGTATCGATCTAATCACATTACTGTGTGATGCGAAGTTAGCAATCTCCCGTTCTGATGCCCGCCGTAATATTCAACAAGGCGGCGTTACCGTGAATGATGTAAAGATAGAAGAATTTGACCGAGTATTCACCAGCAATGATTTTGACTCAGATGGTGCTTTACTTGTTCGAAAAGGTAAAAAAGCTTATCACCGTTTTATGGCTGTGTAACTATTCACGGTTTTCACATATTTTAATTAAAATCATGTCTATATCGATCTAAAAAAATATGAATGGAGTTGACCTTATGCCTTGGTGTCCGAAATGTGAAATGGAGTATCAGTCAGGAATCATCAGCTGCCCCGACTGTAAAGTTGATCTTGTTGAGGATTTATACAAAGAGGAAGTACTTGTTCCCTTCCTACAAACTGAAGATAAAAAAACAGCAGAAAAGTTAGTTCGTTTTTTCAAGTATTCTGATTTAAATGCTTCCGATTCCTATGACGAAGAACAAAATCTTTATATTGTATCCGTTCCACCGAAAAAAGTAAAACAAGCAGAAAAACTATATAAAGCATTCTATATCGTAGAACGTGATCTGATGGCAAATGGTGCACAAGCTCTGAAATTAGAAGAAGATAATGATATCGAGGTTGTTAAAGATACAGAAGAAGACTCTGATTCTGATGATATCGAAGAAACAATTGAATCTGATGATGATTTTGACAATGAGGAAGAAGATTCCCATAATTTCATGGATGATTCCGATGAGAGCTCCGATGAAGATTATATTGAACCTATTACAAATGATTCAGATCATTCAGATGAGGAAGATTCCCATGCCTATGTGATGAAATCTGACCAATACAAAGATTTAACCGGAACTGTATGGGTATTTCTCATGTTCGGTATTGTAGGATTAATTGTTGTGATATTAAATATCATCGGTATTCTTAATCTATTTCAAGGAATCATTCCAAATGCAGTAATGGGAATCCTCTTCTTACTTTTCCTGTATATTGCCCTCAGTACTGCTCAAAGAGCAAAGAAAGTTCAATCTGAAATCGAAGCAGAGAATCAATTAACAGAAGAAATCAATCAGTGGTTAACCGTAAATGTAACCGAAGATTTCCTATCTTCTATTAGTAATGATAACCTCACTAGTGAAATGAATTACCTAAAGGCTGTTGATAATATAAAAGAAATGTTATTAAAAGAATTCGGTCCACAAAATCTTGCTTATTTAGACCGTTTGATAGAAGAATATTATACCAATACCTTTGACAAAGCAGATTAATCAGCAGTTGTACTAGGTATCAGAATCCGAGATATACTCCTTCTATAATTTATGACAGCTTATGATTTAACTAAGCCACCAGCTTATATCTGCTGGCAATCAATATCAGTGAATAGCCTTTATCTGCTAACAACTAATATCAGTGAATAGCTTTTATCTGATAATAATTGATATCAGTGAATAGCTTTTATCTGCTGGCAATCTATATCAGTGAATAGCTTTTATCTGCTAACAATTGATATCAGTGAATAGCTTTTATCTGCTAACAGCGAATGATCTATCTCACTTTAGAATTTACAAAAAGATCCTGACTTCTATTTACTATAAAGTAAATTAAGAGACAGGATCTTTTTTTATTTGCAGATATTGCTGCTCTTACCTGTTATCTATGATATCTGTAGTATCAATATTTCCTTCCAACACCCCTTTATCATTATCATAGGTCAACCATCTATAAGAAAATGAATAAGCGATTCCCTCATCAATGATAAGTTCCCGGTAAACTTCTTCCGTACATTCAATTTCAACAGTATGACTCTGATCCGTACTCTTGATATCAAAATAATATGAATCTCCGATCTCCTGCTTATTCATTATGCTAAAAAGTCCTGAAGTACTATATCCCATATCAGAAAATGAATAATAAGTAAAGGCATGGACCACAGCAATGATAATAAATGCGATTACCGAAATAATCTTTTTCATCGCTGTCAAAGAACTGCCTGCTGAAAAGTTACGTTTTAACCTAATTACCACCAAAAATGCAGAAACCATGATAATGGCCATTACTAAGACCAAAACAATTCGGAGAACATTAGCAATCATATCGGAACTGTTCCGCCATGCATAACCATACAGAAACCATACCATCCAAAACAATACCACTTCAAGTGCAAAGACAGGAACCCCTATCGTCTTTAATTCTTTTCTTGGTTCCTTGTTCAAGTTTTTAATTTTATCCATTCTATCTCCAGTCATGTGTCCGTTCTTATATAGATTCATTCTATATCAATTGATTACATATTGCTACTTTCTTTTGCATTGTCAACCAATACTATATATTTAGTTGACAATTTATTTTTATATGATATACTAATCAGCATATGCACTTGAAATAGGCGAAAGGAATATAATCCAAAGGTTTTATATTTGTAAAACGGATTATAAGTGGGATGAAATGGATATCAAACAAAAAGTACTGCAAATACTCGAAGCAAATAGAAACTCAACAATCAATGGTGCTACGCTGGCTGAAAATTTATCGGTCAGTCGAAATTCTGTCTGGAAAGCTGTAAAATCACTGCAGCAGGAAGGTTACCTGATTGAAGCTGTAACAAACAAAGGATATCGTCTTCTACCTGGCAACAATATCCTATCAGCAGAAAGTATCACGCCTTATTTACGTAAGGAAGCGGTTGATTTTATTTTGGAAGTAAGGCAGAGTGTAACCTCAACAAATACGGTAGCCAAAGAAATGGCTGCCCAAGGAGCGAAAGCAGGCACTGTCATTATCTCCAGAGAACAAACTGCAGGACGCGGAAGAATGGGACGGTCCTTCTATTCGCCGACCGACTCTGGAATCTATTTCTCAATTATACTAAGACCTGTCATAAGTCTTGAGGATTCTCTGCTCATCACTACCGCCACTGCTGTTGCTGTTGCGAAAGCAATCGAAACAATTGCACAGGTAAAAGCTGATATCAAATGGGTCAATGACATCTATGTATCCGATAAGAAAGTATGTGGAATCCTAACCGAAGCCGCAATGAATTTTGAAAATGGTAGCTTAGATTATGCGGTAGTCGGAATCGGAATAAACATTGAAACAAAAGATTTCCCTTCAGAAATCAGGAATGTTGCCGGCTCCCTTTTTAGTGATAAACCAGAGGATACACCAATATCCTCCCTGCTAACCGCTGAAGTTCTAAGCAACCTCGCTGAGTGCATGAATTCACTCACTGATAAGAAATACGTCGATGAATATCGCAGACGCTCCTTCCTAATCGGCAAAGACATCTACGTAATAAAAGGAAGTAAGACAACTCCTGCAAAAGCAATCGCAGTCGATGAAAAAGCACGATTGATCGTAGAATATGAAGATAATACACAGGAAACCTTGAATTCAGGTGAAGTAAGCATCCGTATACAGAAATAGAACACCTTTGTTAGCCAAGACCGAATCAACAACTAAAATCAATAAATATAACTTGTAGAAAGAAAGGGTTAATAATGACTATGAAAACAAACATCCAAGCGAAAGAACGTAATAATAACAATGTAAGAGAGCTTGTATTAACCGGAATGTTCACCGCCGTAATCTGCGTCATGTCCCAATTGTCTATACCAATACAGCCGATTCCGTTCACCTTATCTCTCTTTGCCATTTTCCTGACCGGTGCTCTTCTAACACCACGCAGTGCATTTCTTGCAACCTTAACCTATTTACTGCTTGGTGCTTTTGGGCTTCCTGTCTTTGCAGGACTGAAAGGCGGAATCCAAGTTCTGACCGGAATGACCGGCGGTTATCTGATAGCATATCCCGTAATGGCTTTACTCATCTCCGTTTTTTATAAATATTTCAGAAAATACAATAAGCTTCTATCCTTAACCGTTGGAATGATAGTTGCCCTTACCTTTTGCTACACATTCGGAACCCTTTGGTTTACATTTATTACAGATACTCCATTCTATACCGCGCTTACTTTATGTGTGTTCCCTTTCCTCCTGTTTGATCTCGCTAAAATAGTATTTGCCATCATCGTAAGCATCATCATTCGTAAAACCGTATTTACGCATTATAACCTCTAAATAACTGCATTATAATGTTCGATATGCCAGAAATACTTTATGAAATGAATCATATATGTTATAATAATCTCGTACATATTATATCGCATACGTTTTATGAGAGAGAGTCACAAATGAAGAAAAAAATATTAGCATTCTTAATTGTACTTTTATGTTTTGCAAGTCCATCTGCAGCTTATGCACAGTCATACAATACAAAAGCTGACGTACTTAAGGCAATTCGAACAAATCTGATTCAAAGAGATTCAGAATTTACTCTTGAAGCAACTGCAGCCGCTATGAACGAAATTGGCCAAACTAATGATTTATATGACCTTGTCATAGCATATGATAGTTCCAAATCCTTCAAAGATGGAGATTATCTTAAATTTTCAATCAATCAGTGGAATTACCTGCAGACCTCCTATTCAGAAGATGGAAAAAACGTAAATAATGTATTAGAATTCCGTCTTGATTATAGCACAACTGCCGACCAGGAAAAAGCTGTAAACGCCAAAATAAAAAGTGTCATCACCAGTTTGAATTTAGAAGATGCAAGCGATTATAAGAAAGTAAAAGCAATCCATAAATATATCATCAAGCGTGCGGATTATGATCAAACTTTAACAAAAAGTACCGCTTATGATTTATTAATTGATAAAACCGCAGTATGTCAAGGCTATGCCTTAGCTGCCTATCGATTATTCAGCGCAGCAGGAATTGAATGCCGTATCATCAGCGGCAAAGGCAATGGTGTCCCTCATGCCTGGAACATCGTTAAAGTCAATGACCTCTGGTACAACATCGATGTCACCTGGGACGATCCCACAATGTCAGATGGAACATCAACGCTTTCCTATGATTACTTCCTAAAAAGCGAAGAAGACTTCACCGGTCATACCCGCGATGCCGAGTATCGCACCCAAAAATTCAAAACAAAATATCCAATTTCCGCATCCAGCTACAGTACTGCAAGTAAATAAAGTAAGAACCTAAAACCCTTTATTATTCAGATCTTATCGAACAATAAAAATCCATATATCAAAAACTAAAAAACACGACAAATAATAGCCCCATCGTTATTATTTGTCGTGTTTTTTATATTACTATTACTTGTTACTTTATGCTCTTATGCTTTACGCTTTTTGCTCTTTGCTTTTTGCTCTTTGCTCTTTGCTTTTTGCTCTTTGCTCTTTGCTTATTACTCTTTGCACTTATGCTATCATTTTGAATTTTATATTCAATTTGGGTGTCACAAGTACACTCACAACCTATGAACAGAATATGAATGCATGTGCATTCAGCTTGGCGTCGACCAGCTGACAAGGCTGCCTATATCCTTAATAGAGACTCAGTGAAAAAGCAGCGCCACCGCGCTGCTTTTTCACATATATGAGGCTCTATAAAGGATATGCCGCCGGAAGGTAAGGC
>JBASOB010000626.1:0-6262 GCA_049657865.1 Mobilitalea sp. | reverse complement strand
GAAATCGCAGAAAGAAGCTGCAACCTTAGACTTTACCGAACGTCAGGCAGATGCGATTCTTACGATGCAGTTAAGCAAATTAATCGGCCTTGAAATTCTGAAGCTGCACGAAGAAAACGATACCCTGCAGGCTTCCATCGATGAATACAACAGAGTACTTGGCGATACCAAGGAACTATTTAAAATAATCAAAGGCCGCTTAAGAGATTATAGAAAAGCATTCCATACACCAAGAAGAACAATGCTCACGAATTCCTCTGCTTCTGATTATGTAATAGAAGAAAAAATTGAAGACATCTACATTCTGATTGACCGTTTTGGATATACCAGGTCCATTGATGCTGCAACTTATGCACGGGCTTCGGAAGAAAGTCTGAAGGATTTCCCTCACACGGTTTCAATGAAGAATATCGACCGTCTCTGTGTCTTTACCTCCGAAGGAAGTATGTTCCAGGTGAAAGCAGAAGCTATCCCGAAATGTAAAATCAAAGATAAAGGTACTCTAATTCATACCTTGTGCAAGTTAGATAAAGAAAATGTGATCCTTTACTGTTCTTTCGAGGAGTTATTCGAATCTCAGTTGTTATTTACAACTAAAAAAGGCTTTATTAAGCAGGTATCAGGTGCAGAATTTGAAACTAACCGTTCACAGATCACTGCAACTAAGCTGGAGGATAGCGATGAAGTCATTGCCATTAATCTTCTTAGTGCCCATGATATTCTTGCGAATAATCAAAAGGTAATCGTCCTTACAGAAAAAGGACTGTCACTAGGCTTTGCATTATCTGATGTGTCCGAGCTTAAGAGGACCAGCCGCGGGGTAAAAGCTATTACCCTTGAGAAGAATGATACCGTATCCTTTGCAGTCTCGCTGAACCAGAATGCTGAAACATTTCTGTATAAAGAGAAAGAATATAGTGCCAAGAAGGTCAGGAACCGGAAACGCGGGGATAAGGGACAGAAAGCAGTTCTCTAATGAGGATAGCGTAATTTGAGATACTGTAGAACAATATCCGGCTGGGTTATTGTGATATCAATATTTAATTAATGAGTATAAAAAGTAAGAAGAGGTAATCGGTTAATAATACCGGCTACCTCTTCTTTTTTTTTTATAAATATGTTTGTTTCTATATTTCTATGTTTCTATGTTTCTATGTTTCATTGTTTGTATCTTTTATTTGTTTCCATGTGATTTATAAAAATCGCTGGTTATACTATCATATCCTTCTATTTTACTAAGTTGTGCTTACTTAGCTTAATTCCTACTTTATGATAGGATCAGTGATCTTCAGAACCTTGGCCATAGTATGCATTGGCTCCATGTTTACGGTAATAGTGTTTGTCCAGCAGATACTGAGATACACGGTCTACTCTTGGATTCAGTGTCATAGTTTTGTAAGCCATTTCGGCTACTTTGTCCAGCACTACGGTATTGTATACCGCTCCTGCCGGAGTTTTCCCCCAAGCAAAAGGACCATGATTCTTGACTAGTATTGCAGGGATTGCCATAGGATTATTAGTTCCAATGGTTTCGACAATGACATTTCCGGTATTCAGTTCATAAGCTTCATTAATCTCTGTTTCCGTCAGCTCACGGGTACAAGGAATATCTCCAAAGAAATAGTCTGCATGGGTGGTTCCAAAGGCTGGGATTGCCATTCCTGCCTGCGCAAAGGTTACTGCCCATGTGGAATGAGTATGAACTACTCCCCCGATTTCAGGATAATTCTTATATATTACAAGGTGGGTTGCAGTATCAGAAGAAGGTTTGTAACGTCCCTCCACTACATTTCCCTCCAAATCAACGACTACCATGTCTTCTGCCTTCATCTCATCATAATCTACGCCGCTTGGTTTGATTACTACCAGATTCTTTTCTCTGTCGATTCCGCTTACATTTCCCCAGGTATAGATGACCATACCCTTCGACTGCAGCTCCATATTTGCATCAAAAACTTCTTTTTTTAATTTTTCCAGCATATGATTGCCTCCGTTTTGTTAGAATTTTCCCCAAGAAAATTATGGCTGTTGCCACTTACTTCAATATAAGCGAAGCGCTTCTATTTTGCAATATGAATTTGACAAATATTATGAATTTCGAGTTTTATGTCGAGTATAAATTCATATATTCAGTAAGTTGTAATAAACAAGCCCGGTCCTATCGTACTAGAAGGACCGGGCTTACTGATTATTATGTAATTAAATAATTTTACGTTCCAGCAAATCTGCGGATTGTTTAATGCTTTCTTTGGTTTTCGTAAAATCATAATCCAGGAAAGAGGATGCGTCATCTTTCTTGTTACTCTTCACGTCTATTTTCTTAAATAGAAGCTCTAGATGATCAGAAAATTCTTCCAGTTCACCGAGGTACCTCTTAAGTTGTTCCTGCAAAAGAAAAATATCTTCGTTTATTAATATTGTCTCTAATTCATAAGTCGAATCTGCGATGCCTTTCGCTCCGACATTCATTAGCATCTTGCCCAGCGTCCTGAAAATCGTCTGAAGTCCCATATATTCATCAGAATGAATCATGGATTGTAAAATATATAATTTTGACTTCACGCTTTTTAAGGTTGATAAAAGTGCGCTCGTATAATTCTCCATATTGCCAAGAAAGTAACGGCTGCCACTGTTATAATCAATTTCCGGAATGCAGTCAAACATCTCCTGTGATACTTTACCTCTCATATCATAACCCCCAAGTCCGATGGTGTAAGCTCCCCTGCTGTACTATTATATCTGGATATATTAGAACGATTGTAGCATAATATGGGAAATTTGTAAATACATATTCTAACATTTAGTTAATTGTTTCACTATGTTGGTTGCTGTTTTGGTGTTACATGTTATAGGCTATTTTTTATTACTTCTCTTTTTCTAATATAAATGAGGTTTCCATTACTTTCGCCTTATATTTCGTCGAATTTATTTTATTGTTCTTGCACAAAAATCCTATAATTGAATATTAATTTACTTCGTTATTGTATATATCGGAGAAATATTTGAATTGCACTAGTATAAAAATAAAAAATGTTGTATTATAAATCTACATTTTAACGAGTAATTTAACATATTATTTTTTATATATTTAGGAGGTTAACTATTGAATAAAGAAATGGTTATTGTACTGGACTTCGGCGGCCAATATAATCAGCTGATCGCGCGAAGAGTAAGAGAATGTAATGTATATTGTGAAGTGCTTTCTTATCAGACAAGCATTGAACGCATTAAAGAGATTGCTCCACTTGGGATTATTTTTACCGGTGGACCAGCCAGCGTATACGAACCGGATGCTCCGGCTTGTGACCCAGCTATTTTCAATTTAGGCATTCCAATTCTTGGTATCTGCTATGGCTGTCAGTTAATGACTTACATGCTTGGTGGCAAAGTCGGAAAAGCTCCTCTCAGAGAATACGGCAAAACCGAAGTCAATTTAAATACATCTTCGAAGTTGTTCCAGGATATCGTAGAAAAAACGATCTGCTGGATGAGTCATACCGACTATGTTGAGAAACCGGCAGCTGGCTTTACTATTGTAGCTGAGTCTGATTCCTGTCCGATTGCCGCAATTGAAGATTCCTCCCGTAAGTTCTACGGTGTGCAGTTCCATCCTGAAGTAGTTCATACCCCGGAAGGTTCTCATATGCTCCACAACTTCTTATATAATGTTTGTGGATGCTCCGGCGACTGGCAGATGGCTTCCTTTGCAGAGAGCATGGTTACGACCTTAAGAGAAAAAATCGGTGACAAGAAAGTTCTCTGCGCATTATCCGGCGGAGTAGACTCTTCTGTTGCTGCTGTTATGATCAGCCGGGCTGTCGGCAAACAATTGACCTGTATCTTCGTTGATCATGGCCTTCTTCGTAAAAATGAAGGTGATGAAGTAGAAGAAATCTTTACGAAACAATTTGATTTAAATTTCATTCGTGTCAATGCACAGGAACGTTTCTTTAACAAATTAGCTGGTGTCTCCGATCCAGAAACAAAGAGAAAAATAATTGGTGAAGAATTCATCCGTGTATTTGAAGAAGAAGCTAAGAAAATCGGTGTCGTAGATTATCTGGTACAGGGAACCATCTATCCTGACGTAATCGAAAGCGGTCTTGGCAAATCAGCTGTCATCAAGAGCCATCATAATGTTGGCGGTCTTCCTGATTATGTAGACTTCAAAGAAATCATCGAACCTCTTCGCGACCTATTCAAAGATGAAGTAAGAAAAGCCGGTCTCGAACTTGGAATCCCTGAGAAACTTGTATTCAGACAACCTTTCCCAGGCCCAGGACTTGCAATCCGTATCATCGGTGATGTTACCCCTGAAAAAGTTGCTGTCCTTCAGGACGCCGACTTCATCTACCGCGATGAAATCGCCAAAGCCGGCCTTGATCGAAGCATCGGCCAATACTTTGCCGTACTCACCAACATCCGCAGCGTAGGCGTTATGGGCGATGAACGTACCTATGATTACACCATCGCACTGAGAGCTGTTACAACTACAGACTTCATGACTGCCGAATTTGCAGAATTACCTTGGGAGCTGCTCGGAAGAGTATCCAATCGAATTGTAAATGAAGTAAAACATATCAATAGAATCTGCTATGATATCACGGGTAAGCCACCAGCTACTATCGAGTGGGAATGATCGCGAAAACTACAAGCAATGTGAAGACAGAACAAAAGCTCCGAACGAGAGTTCACTCTCATTCGGAGCTTTTATTCTGTCTTCAAAGGGCGCCAGCCCGCGTAATGAAAAAGGTCCCCCTTTTTCATTACACATTGCTGAGTGGTACATCTAGACAATCCCCCTCATTTATGATATAACGAATTAAAGGTCTTGTCCTATATCATCATCTAAAACCCAAAGGAGAACCAGATGAAGGAACGAATCTATTATCTAGATGCATTAAGAATATTTGCGATATTTTTTGTGATACTTTTACATGTTGCTGCCCTTAATTTGGATACGGAGCCGGTCTATAGCTTCAACTGGAATGTATTTAGCATCTATGATATTCTTGCCAGGTTCTGCGTTCCCGTGATGGTTATGATCAGTGGTTCTCTTTTTCTTGATCCAACACGGATCATCACCATAAAATCCCTATATACCAAAAGAATCTTCCGAGTAGTGACAGCCTACCTGTTTTGGTCCGTCATCTACGCCCTCTATGTTCTACTCGAAAACCGCCAGCCTATGAGTGCCTCTGTCATTATCACTTTTGCGAAGAATGTGCTTGCTGGATATACCCATATGTGGTTTTGTTATATGATTGTTGGACTATATATCATTACTCCGTTTATAAGAAAAATAGTTGAAAATGAAATTCTTTTAAAATATTTCCTAATTATTTCATTCGTCAGCACAATTCTGATACCATCTCTTCAATTAATACCGGCATTATCCCTGAGTACTGTACTCACAAGTAAACTCAATTTATTTCTCGGCTTAGGTTATTCCTTCTATTTTGTTGTCGGATATTATATAAGCAAAACTGATATTTCCAAAAAGATCGCAGGACTTATCTATGCGCTCGGAATAGTCAGCATACTGTTTGCAATACTGATGACCAGTTACCTCTCTATCCGTACGAATACTCCGGTTCGAATATTTTATGAATACCTGAGCATCAATATTTCTCTGCAGTCTCTTGCTGTTTTTGTTTTCTTTAAAAATAACTTTGCCAAGATTATTACGAATCATTCTGTCTTAAAAATAATAACCAGAATATCACCGCTTACCTTCGGTATGTACTTAATACATTTTCTATTTATCAATGCATTCACTGCGATAGGACTAACACCTACCAGTTTCAACCCCATTATTGCCGTTCCGGTAATTTCAGTTCTCACCTTTGTACTAAGTTTACTGGCATCTGCTCTGATAGAAAAGATTCCGGTATTAAAGAAATATATCATGTAACTTCTTCCTTACGATTTAATTTCACCTTCCAATTATTGTGGCCTATCATTTCTTGTGCTACAATAAGGTAAATGAGACTTGATGTGACAGCAGGAACATAAAAAAGGATGTGTAAACAAAATGATACTATTAAAGGCAAGCGCAAACTTAAAAACTGTATTTCTCAAAACGATTAATACAATGGGCGAGAACGTCAAATGGACGGAAATATTTATCATTAATAATAATGATGTTGTTCTAGCAGGATCCGGCAGATCACTGTTTTTTGATTTCGATAATAAAAGGGCCTACAGCAATGTTGTTGAGTTGCCAATTAATGAGGAGAAAGCCCAGCCGATTGTACAGAAT
>JBASOB010000625.1:0-7392 GCA_049657865.1 Mobilitalea sp. | reverse complement strand
GGAAATAAAAAATATTAAATAGTGACGGATATGACATTATTGGAAATCACCGGCTACGATTGAATTTGAGTAAAATAAAGAAACGCTACAACCTAGTATTATCAAGGGTTATAGCGTTTTTATTTGGCGTGATTCGAGTTTGATTCTATTTAATATAACGATTCTTTTCAAAAGCCTTGATCGAAGCTTTAAAAAAGCGTATTAGTGGGTAATGTATTGTAAGTGGTGATAATGGATCTATATCATCATCTCCCTTAAAAACAAAGCGAGAGTTTCCACCATAATTTCCTATAACACCAATATCATACAAATCTCGTAATATTTGTGCTGGCTTTCTGTTGTTTTTGATAAGTAAGTCTACTTCTTCAAAAACCTCAGATTTTCCTTCTATTTGAGCAACGAAGTCTTTTATCATAAATGGTAAGGAAATACCCGTTAAAGCTTTTTTGATACCATCAACTTCAGCATCTGGATATTTTACTGTTAGAACTTCTTCAAATTCTCTCCAAGATTCCTCAGAATATTGTTTCGTTACAGTATCAAAGGTTTCTTGATCAATAGTGTTTTTATTGCCTTTTAGAAATTGCATAATTGTGAATAACCTAATAATATCTCTAGGTTTATACCATGTTAAGTCTAGTACATAATTTGGAGCATCTACCTTTCCGTTTCCAACATATGGAATAAAATAATCTTTCCATATATCTATTGTCTTGTTGTAGCCCTTAATTTGTTCACTATAGTGAATTCTTTTCTCTAACATTTGTAGCAAAGGATGATTTTTTATATTTCCACCTTTTTGTTCCCAAGAAATTGTATATCCAAAATCATGAGTAGTTTTGTTTATTTCTGTGCCTTTTGAACTAATACTTTTATATACTTCATTTCGAATGGCAGCTATTATGTAAACATTAAAGAGGTGTGTTCTATTTAAATCACATAAGTATTCAATTGCAAAAACTAAATCTCTAATCAGAGTTACATCTCGTTGATATTTTTTGGATTGTTTAAAGGATAATTCCAATTCATCTACGAATACATATATATTATTATCTAGGGGTATAAGAGATGAATATAAATCTATTATTTGCTTGCCTAAAGTAGAAAAGGATACAATTCCTTGTTTTGCATCTACCCATTCAAATTCAATAGTAGTCTTCGCAATTTTGGCAATATCCAGTTCAATATTTCCGCGTTTCATTTTAGGTAGTATTTTTTGTATTGGATTTTGTTCAGTTGTACCATACATAGCCGAAATTAAAGTAGTTAACTTCTTCCAATTATCGTCGGTTCGATCAAAAACACCAAATTCTGTTTTTTCAATCCTCAAGACAATAACTTTAATTAAATATACTTGCCATGCTAAAGTACAATCAACAGTTGAATCAGTTGGTATTTCGCTTTCAATTATTTCTTCAAAAGAATTTGTTGGAAGAGAGGCACGTTTGATTTGATTTCTATCATCTTCATTGATATCTTTCTTAAAGCGAATGAACTCAGTAAAATTCGTAGCACTTGTTTCTAACACAGTACTTTCAAGATATTTCAATAACATGGTTTTTCCAGTACCTTTATTACCAAAAATGTAATACGTAGAACCATTAAGAAGTCGATTAATATCAATATTGGGAAATTCAAAAAACAGTCCTTTAAATAATTCTTGTCCATATTCTAAATATTCATTATAGCCATCAATTTTTCCGAAATATATATCTTTTAATTGTAGTTGCCCCATGTTTAAACCTTCTTTCGTAGTAATTATTTATTTGTATTCCTTCTGTATTTTCTTCACTATAAAATTACTATCCACCAAGCTCTGCTTGATCCGCTCATACATTTCCATCAATTCTGCTACTTCAGCATTATATTCCTCAATACTTGAGAATTCATCCCTAAAATCAATCGTCTTTTGCAAAGCTTCTTTCCCCGAAAATCCAAATCAATCTGCTTGTCCAGCTTGAAGATTAAAGACAGCACGTCTGAAACGGTTTCTATATCAAAATCCATAAAGAAATTAATACATATGCCAAGAACATTGGCAATTTTAAGAAGTTGGTCAGGTTTTGGATACCTATCACCGGCTTCATATTTTCTTATGGTTACTTCATTAATATCGCCGGTAAGTTCTCTAAGCATCTTTTTGGAAATCCCACGCATGGTTCGGTAAGCCTTTATTTTTTCTCCAACGGTCATGTAAAATTCCTTTCAAAATCAGTTTAAAGAAAAGATACAAAGGTATTCGTGAAATACAATTGTATTTTATCATACAATATATGGAAAAGAAAGAGAAACTTAAATAAGAATTATCAGGTGTTGTGAAATTATGTTTTTCATTATCTACCAATTATAAGAGGAAATAGCATAGAACAATTTGAAAAATCAAAAGCTTCAAACAACGCAATAGGAACTGATCAAGCTGCATAGTTTACTGGAAAATAATCCGATTGAATATGATGCAATAACGTTGTCTGAAAAGATACAGATAAACCGGGTACCGCATTTGATCAAAGAATTAGTGGATTGGGCAAAAAAAGCAGACATTCATCCCTTAATAAAAAGTTGTGCTTTTCATTATGAATTTGAATTTATTCATCCATTTGCTGATGGTAATGGCAGAATGGGCCGCATGTGGCAGACACTATTGTTATATAAATGGAAATCGCTATTTGGATGGCTGCCGATAGAAACATTAATCAGGGAACGTCAGGAAGAATATTACAAAGTGCTTGGAGAATGCGATCATAGTGCAAATTCGAGTAAATTCATTGAGTTTATATTAGCCACTGTTTATGATGCATTAAGAGAAATTGCTGATACCGAACAAGTCACCGAACAAGTTGAGAAGCTACTTAGTTTTATGAAGGATAAGGAATATTCAACGAGGGAAATGATGGAGTTATTAGGACTAAAGCACAGACCGTCATTTAGGGATAATTATTTATTGCCAGGAATAAAACTGGGATATATGGAAATGCTGTATTCCATAAATCTTATAGAGATGGAGAACCCGTAGAAATCAGGATTTATGTTGATAATATTCAAATTATAAATTATCCCGGCCCTGACAAATGGATAGATATGGATAAATTTGTTATTGGTAAGGTTAGAGCAAGAAAGTATCGTAATCGTAGAATTGGAGAATTCTTTAAAGAAATAGAATTATCAGAGAAACAAGGAACAGGAATTACTACAATTCTTTCTGAGTTAAAGAAAAATGGGTCTCCATTGCCAGAATTTGAGACAGATGATGATAGAACTTATCTGATTACAACGATTAAGATGAGGAGTGGGTTTGAACACAAACACAGACTTCGCTAAAACCACGAATGCAGAATCAAATTAGAGGATTAGCTGCATTTAGTAATCCTGATATCTTAATAATGAAAAAATAATTACATGAAAATATACACAACAGAAATGGATTGTGTTCGAAATCATGTTGACATATTCAGTGTAATCTCGTATTATTAACATAGTAAATTAACGAAAATTACTGATTATCATATTTTGAAAGGATGCTGAAATGGATATTCAGAAAGCAAAGCAGATATTTGATGCCCGTGGCGGCATTATGAAAGCAAAAGAAATTCAAGAAAATAAAATACATTCCCATTATCTCGCTAATCTTGTGAAGCAAGGCTACGTTGAGAGAATCCGACACGGTTATTACCAGTGGCAGGACGAACGTGCTTTCAGTGAAGCGGCAACAATTGCACGGCTATTTCCTGATGCAGTGATTTGCAGAGAAAGTGCTTTGCAATATTACGGATATACGGACCGAACTCCGGCGGCGTGGTGTCTGGCAGTGGACAGAGGATATACACGGTCAAGGTTTAAGATTGACTATCCGATGGTGAAACCCTCATTTTTTTCGCAGGAACAAATGAAACTGGGTGTGGACATTGTTGAAATTGAAGATGTGAATCTACAAATCTTCAACAGGGAGCATATCATTTGTGATTGTCTGAGGCAGGAAAATAAAATGGATGTAGAGATTTTCAACAAGTCAATACAGGCGTATATAAAAGATCCTAAAAAAAATGTTCCACGTTTGATGGAATATGCAAAGATACTGCGAACAGAGAATAAGGTTCGTAAAATTATAGGAGTATGGCTATGAAAGATATAGCAGCGTCTATACTAGCACGGTTGAAAAATCAAACAAAAGAAACAGGATTAAGCTATCAGATGTGTTTGCAGCTATTTTGCCAAGAAGAATTTTTAAGACGGCTGTCGTTGTCACAATACAACAGTAACTTTGTTTTAAAAGGTGGGTTGTTCATTTATACCCTTACTGAGTTTCAAAGTAGAGCAACACAGGATATAGACTTTCTGATGCGCCAACTCTCGAATGACATAGACAAAGTTAAAGGTGTTATTGAAGAAATTAGCCGAGTACCTACAGCTAATGACTATATTACAATCGAGGTTTTGAATGCTGAAATGATAACACCAGATAAGGAATACCAAGGTGTATCGGTAAAGTTCGTTGGTCGCATAAAGCAAGTGAGAATTCCATTTTCGATTGATATTGGCATGGATGATGTGATTGTACCCAAAGCAGTAAAAAGAAGTATTAAAACACGGCTAGCAGATTTCGAGGAACCAGAAGTCTATACGTATTCACTGGAAAGTACCATTGCAGAAAAATTTGATGCCATTCTGAAACGTATGGAAGCTACAAGCCGTATGAAGGATTTTTTCGATATTTACTATTTGTCAAGTATGTTTGATTTTGATGGGCACAAGTTACAGGAAGCCGTCTGGCAAACTGTACAACATCGGGGAACGGTGTATGAAGAAAACAGTTTCGACCGTATTTCTGCATTTGGTGATAATGCTTTTTTAACAGCACAGTGGAAGAGATTTCAACCATCAATGCGGGTGCAACTGCCGGAATTTGCATCTATCCTTTATCGCTTAAAAGAGTTTCTTCAACCAGTATTTGAAGCATCAATTAAGGAAAGAGAATTTTTTATGGACTGGTCTGCTGAACAGAAAAAGTGGCAGGAACAGAGCGGTAAAGGGAAAGATGATTAATCACGGTGATTACATATTTCTTATATAAATTATTACGGAGGAAAAAACATGAAGAAATCACAATTAGGTATTGGCATAATCCTATTTTCGATTTTACTTAAGCTGTGTTCCGCAGGTATCGATTTTATACCACTCACGATTGGAGTGGTTGGACTGATATTTGTCATCTACGGAAGCTTGAGTAAGTCGGATTAGGGGAAGAGGGACAGGAAAGCAAGTACGAAAAGCTTTACTGTCTCTCTCTTTGTATCAATTAGTCTAATCACAACACGACATGGGAATTTTATAGTAAATGTCAAATATACTTTTTATATTCTCAATTTGGTGTAATTGTACTATAATAATGTATAAAGTTACCGGTAAAATAAAAGGATAGGAGAATTACTATGGCTGATATAAATTTTGAAATCAAAGAAGAACTGGGAGTAGTATCTGAAAGTGCCAAAGGGTGGACGAAGGAATTAAATCTTGTATCGTGGAATGGAGCGGCACCTAAGTATGATCTGCGTGACTGGTCACCAGATCATGAAAAGATGGGTAAGGGAATTACATTAAGCGTGGATGAAATACATTCGTTATATAAATTATTAGAAAAAATCAGTAAAGAATAAAGTTTGAAAATAGTGGAATTCGTGGAGTCTTCAAAAGTGGGGACAGTGTTATAAAGCTGGTAGATGATGATAGAAATCACTATATTTCAGATGCTGAAGGAACTATTCAAAACTGGAGGAGAAAAATGCTTAGATATGTACATACCAACATTATTGCAAAAGATGCAAAGAAACTCATCGAATTTTATAAAAAGGTCTTTGAGTGTAAAAGTATTGGAGAGACCCGGGATATCAGTGGAGAATGGCTTGATAAGATGACTGGTGTGAAAAATGCGCACATCAAGGGGGAGCACATTTGCCTGCCAGGTTATGATGAGGATCATCCAACATTAGAGATTTTTTCTTACGATGAAATACTGGAGGGAGGAACTCCGCATACAAACAGAACAGGTTTTGCGCATCTGGCCTTTGAAACAGATGACGTTGAAGGGAAACTAAAAGAAGTACTGGAAGCTGGCGGATCTCAATATGGAGAACTTGTTAAAACGCGATACGAAGACGGTAGAAAAGCAGTTTTTGTATATGCAGCAGATCCGGAGGGCAATATCATTGAAATTCAAAGCTGGTCGTAAAGGAACAGTGAACAACTAGAACCTTCCAGCGCTAATTATAATAGAAGAAAAAGAAATGTTGAATAAAACCAGAGGAGGAATAAAGATGGACCAGGAAAATCATATCTATATCGCGATTGATCTCAAATCTTTCTATGCCTCTGTGGAATGTGTGGAACGTGGGCTCGACCCGTTAACTACAAATCTTGTGGTTGCAGATCCAAGCCGAACTGAAAAAACAATTTGTCTTGCAGTATCGCCGTCTCTAAAGGCTTTTGGAATTCCAGGAAGAGCAAGGCTTTTCGAAGTGGTGCAGAAAGTGAAAGAAGAGAATATGAATAGGAGGAGCAAAGCACCGCGGCACACCTTTACGGGTTCCTCTTATTATGCGAAGGAATTAAGTGAGTCACCTGAATTATCACTGGATTATATTACAGCACCGCCACAAATGGCGAAGTACATGGAATATAGTACACGCATTTACAATATATATTTGAAGTATGTTGCGCCGGAGGATATCCATGTCTACTCCGTAGATGAGGTATTTATGGATGTGACCGCGTATCTGCAGACCGCCAATCTTTTGCCCAGAGAGCTTGCGATGAAGATGATCCAAGAAGTACTTCAAACGGTTGGAATCACTGCAACAGCCGGGATTGGTACCAACCTTTATCTTTGTAAAATAGCGATGGATATCGAAGCGAAACATATCCCAGCAGATAAAGACGGCGTGCGAATCGCAGAACTGGATGAAATGAAATATCGACAAAGTCTTTGGACACACAAACCCTTGACCGATTTCTGGCGTGTCGGGAGAGGGTATGCCAAGAAACTGGAAGAGAACGGATTGTACACAATGGGCGATGTGGCAAGGTGCTCCCTTGGAAATAAGAAGGAGTATTATAATGAGGATCTGCTTTACAAGTTATTTGGAATAAATGCAGAACTTTTAATTGACCATGCGTGGGGTTTTGAACCATGTACAATCGCAGATGTAAAGGCCTATAAACCAACTACGAACAGCCTTGGTTCAGGACAGGTGTTACAGAGTCCGTATAATTATGATAAAGCAAGACTTATTGTACGCGAAATGACAGATCTTCTAGTGCTTGACCTGGTGGATAAATGGCTTGTGACAGATCAAATGGTTCTGACCGTAGGCTATGATATTGAAAATCTAACGACTCCAT
>JBASOB010000624.1:0-9293 GCA_049657865.1 Mobilitalea sp. | reverse complement strand
GTATAAACAGATATCGGAGCAGATTAATGAGCTGAAGAAGGCGAAGATAAGGCTAATACAAGCCAAAAAGCAGGCTGAGAGCTATGAACAAAGGGTAGAGGTACTGGACAAGGCTATGACCACGGTAAGGCCTCAGGTGAGAGAATTTGACCAAGAACTTGTGAAAAGGCTGATATATAGCATTAAGGTACACAAGGGAATGAAAATAACAATACAATTTCACTCAGGAATTGTCATGACGGAAGAAGTAGACTACTACGAAGATTAATAGAAAGGTAGAACATGAATATTATAATAGGAATTACACTTGCCGTAACTGTAACTGCTGCAGTTACGGTTTTTCTATATGCAGCCGGTAGAAGTTTCTGTCAAATGCTATCGGTGTTTATAAATCACTTTGAATAAGAAATGGAGAAGAAAAGATGAAAACGGAAGAATTATATGAGTTGATGGAAGATGGAAATCTAGGATATGCCTGTGTCTATAAAAAGGGTGATCAGGGAATGCATACTGATTTTATATTTCAAATGACAGCAGAAAATATCGTAAACTTTATAGGACAGAATGCCTATACAGCAGACAAGATTATAATGACCGATATGTGTGATAGGCTGATTTGTGAATCCATTTATGGTGGTTTTGTTATGAATTGCCCGGATCAAAATTTGTGCAGAGAGATCATCCCTTATCTGGCAGCTATTCAGCAAGGAGAGGCAGAGTCAAAGGAAATTTTGGTGGCAACTAGAGAAGAGATGGAGACGCGCTGGAATGCGGAAGAAGAGGCGGTAATACAGGCAGAGATTAGAATGTTGTAAATGATAATAAAGTAAAAGATCATACCATGAAAAGTAGGCATGCAGGAGTAAATTCCGGGCAAAGACTAGAATTTAAAATGTTACTTTACAAAAAAGTAAAAGGGTTATCTTTTTGTTTATTTGAGTTTTATTTTGCGTTTTATGCTATTATTAAGCTTTATTTTTATGTTTTTACATCAGATACAACATAAATTCTAGCAATATTAGGAATAATTAGTACAAATGCAATAGTTATTATGGTGTTTTTGATATGAATGTGTTAAAATCTCTATAGATTAATGTGGTGAATTTATATAGAGGTGAAAAAATGGGAATTAGCTATAAAAAATTGTGGGTAAAATTAGCTGAAATGGAAATGGATAAGGTGAGTTTTAGGAAACGAATTGGGTTCTCACCAAATACAATGACAAAATTAAATAAGAATGATGAAGTTTCATTAAGTATAATTTTAAAAATATGTGCTTTTTTAAAATGCAATATAGGAGACATATGTGATGCAGTCATAATTGAGGAGGGAGAAGAGCTATGAGAGAATTGTATTTACCTAATTTAATAAAAATATATGTTAAGGAATATACATTATATCAACAACAACCATCCTTTGAGTTTGTATTTAATGAGGGAATAAGTGCCGTAGTTGGTGCGAATGGAATAGGAAAGACAACTTTTGTTAATCTGATAATTTATTCTCTTGTAGGACATAAAAAAAAGAAAAATAAGATTACAAAAACATCTAAGAAACCAGAGTATGAATATATTGATGAAGATTTTTTTAGTTCAAGAATAAATAATTTGGCGGATTCAGAGATGAATTCGATTTCAGAAATATGTTTGGAATTTTATTTGGGAAAAGTCAAAATTGAAGTGGCTAGAAGTTTGATTAAAAATCAATTATGTTCTTTGAAAATAAATGATAAAAATATTGAAAATCCTAATGATGATATATATCAAGAGAATATAGAAAAATATTCAAATATTTCGCAATTTAATGATTTTGAGTTGTTGATTCGAGAATTTCTTTTTTTTGATGAACGCAGAAGTAATATAGCGTGGGAAGCGGATAGTCAAGATAATATTCTTCGGATTTTGCTTTTAAATGAAGAGTATCATTTGAGAATAAATGAATTAGAAGAGAATATTACAAAAGCTGATTCAAAAGGTAGACATAAAAGTGAAGATAAAAGAATGGCTGAAAATTCACATGAAGAATTAGTTGCGGAAAGAGATAAAATAATTAAACAAACAGATATCATTGAAATAAGTGGAGAAAATAAAACTTCAGATCAAGAAGAAAGTGAATTTAAAAGGCAAAGACTAGTCGCAAAAAAGAACTCAGTGGAAGAGGAGCTTTTTGATAGTAATGAAAAGCTGTCAGATATGCAAGAAGTTTTGCAGGAGATAATTGACGATGCTTCTCAGGCAGAAGGGGAAGTCACTAATGTTTCTGTTGCACATGAAAATATAAATACTGAAATCAAAAAACTAGAAACTGAGTTGTATAAAAGTATTTATAATAAAGTACCTGATTATTATTACACAATTGAAAAGAGTTTATTAACGGATGGAAAGTGTTTAGTATGTAATTCAAAATCAAAAGAAATCCAGAGTAAAGCCATTCAAATGAAAGAAAACGGAGAATGTATGATTTGTTCGTCAGAACTCATAGATTCTATTCCAGTAGATTCGGGATTAGTGGAAAAACTAAATGTATTAAATGAGACAAAAAAAGAAAAACAATATGAATTAAAGAATAAGAAAAATAGGTTAGACACATTAAGTGATAAATTGCAGAAGCAGCAACAAGCAATTAAAGAATTAAAGAGTAAAATTGAAGATTTATCAAAGACAAAAGTTGTGATAGAAAGTGAGTTAAGTAAATCTGTACCTGATTCGGAAAACAAAGATATGTATACAGAAATACTAAAAGCAAAAGAAAAATTGATTAATACATTAGAGGATGAAGTTCGTGCTGCCTATAGAGAGAGAGATCATTATAAAGAAGAACTAACCGAATATATAGAAAAGTTTAAAAATGTAGTTAATAATTTAAATCAAAAGTTATCAAATTATTTTAATAAATATGCAAGTATATTCATTGGACTTGATTGTAAATTATCGGTAAAAAGCAAAATAATAAACAAAATCCCTCATTTTTATTATGTCCCAGAAATTGATGGGCAAGTTAGAAAAGACATATGGTCTGTATCGGAGTCGCAGAGATTCTTTATAGACCAGGCCTTTAGAATGGCAATAATCGATTATTTACAAAATAATATTAATGGATTTAGCACCTTTTTTATTACAGAGACTCCAGAAGGCAGTTTGGATATAGCTTATGAATCACAAGTTGCCATGATGTTTAATATATTTTCAAAGTCAAATAATAAAATTATTTTCACATCAAATCTAAATAGTTCAAACTTTTTAAAGGAGTTGTATAAGAACATTTCAAAAGAAGAAAGAATACAAAGAACGCTTAATCTGTTAGAAAAAGGAAAAATTACAAAGGTACAAAAAAATAAGATTGAACAATTAAACAGATTGTTAGATCAAATTATGGAGGTGTAAGGTGGAAGAACAGTATGAACTGAAAAATGATATTTTAATTGTAGCATATTTCATGAGTAAAAATGGCTGGAATGCTGCAAGTAAAACAAATTTTCAAAGGATATTGTATTTTGCTGCGGTCTTATCGCCAACGGTTTTGCCAGATTATGAATGGCCATATGGGTTTGCTAATACTATGTATGGCCCTGTCAATAGAGATTTGACTTCTGAATTAGAAGAATTATTTGCTAAGGGGTTGCTAGAATTATATGACAGAAAAATTGTGGCTAATCGAGTTGAGGAAAAATATTGTATTTCTGAACAGGGGGATAATACTGTTAAAAACAGTATTATGCAATTATATTCAGAAGCATCGAAAATTTTATGGCTAGAGACAATGGTGAAAGTGCTGAGTCTTTATGAAGATAATTTTTTGTCAAAATTGATTAAAGAGGATCCTAATATTTCCTATATGAATAATGGTAATCAAAAGTCAAAAATATCTATTGAAAACAAAGAGGATAATTTATCTAATGAATTGTTAAAGTACTTAGAAACAACAGGAAAAGCAAAAATGCAATTGGAAAAACCAGCAGATGAAGAATACTTAATGTTGTTTTTTGATCTTCTTTATAGGAAGTATAAAGGAGGCAGATAGGATGATTGAGGCACTAGCACAATATAGAAATGTTGTAGATACTGTTCTTGAAGAAAATCCAATTTTATCGTTAGAAAGACAGTTAGGAAAGAACAGTATAATATCTCCAGGAGAAGTGATACAATTAGGTATAAAACTACGTAAATTGTGGAGTTCTTATTCGAAGTATGGAATAGAAATGGGATTGATACTTACAGAGAAAGACTGCGGAGGGAATACAGTAATATACGAATATGATTTTAACAAAGATATAGAAAATATTATATTAGGGGGAAAGAAAAAATCTAATTTTTATTATTTGAATTCTAAATCTGAAATTTGTGAAATAATGGTATCTGATGAAATTATTTCGGTAGAACAATGTAGTAAAGTGTCAAAAGAACTGGAGAAAGTCGTAATACATTTGGGGATTCGTGGCGTGGATATTTTTATTAATGGTGTAGTATATTCTTCAGATAATTTTTTAAAAAGTTATAAAGATTTGATGGATACTGAAAAAATGCTTGATATTTTTGAATATGATAAGTTGCTAGAAGGATTTTATAAATCTAATATTGAATATGATATATATAAAAGATATTTTTTGCGAAAAGACGATATCTCTAAAGAGATATATGATCAAACAATAGGAAAGTATCCTAAATTACTAAGAAACAAACCAGAAGAATTCTTTCAAATGGATTTTGTTAAATATCTTAAAGAACATTGTAGAGATGCAGTGATTAAAGAATATACAACTGAAACGGGAGACAGATATGATGTTTTGGTTCATAACGAAAATCAGGGGGTCGTATATGTATTTGAAATAAAGTGGCTTGGAAGAGCAATTACTACTGGAATGAAAATATTTGAAAAATATAATTCTGAAGAAAGAGCCATATCTGGAGCATATCAATTAATTGATTATGTTGATAATGCAGATACATATAAGGAATATTTTTTAGAATTGCCTATATATTGCGCTATCTTACTTGTCTTTGATGCAAGGGATGTAAATACTGCGATATCGTATCCGCCAGAAGTTATGGGGAGGCCAAACGTAGATTTAAATAGATGCTTATTTATGAATAAAGATAAAGTTAGTGCAAGTACTGTATATGCTAAAATGAAAAGGAAGTGAAATAAGTGGACTATAAAGTTGTGGATTATAGTGAAAAATATGGATCAATTATGCAATTTGGAAAGAATAAAAAAGTATATATACATAGATGGTATCCATTTGTGGAAGGATATTCAAAAGAATTTATTCAGAAAATTGTTGAAGAGTATAAAGATAGAAATAAATGTGAAGAAATAATTTGCTTAGAACCTTTTGCGGGAAGTGGTACGACGCCATTAGAATTGCAAAGAATGGGTTACAGGTGCTATTCTTTTGAAGTTAGTCCATTTATGTATGATTTAGCATGCTGTAAATTAGAAACTTTGTATACAGTGCATACATTTGATAAATATTATGAACAGATGAATGAAGGGCTGAAAAATAATCACGATTATGATGAAAATTTTATTGTTTCCCAGTTTAAAACTTTAGTAGAGCATGAGGGAATAGATAAATGGATTTTAAATCGAGAGGTGCGACTGGGAATTTTAGATATTTTAAGTGAGGTAGCCAATATTACTAGTAAAAGGTATCACAGGTTATTTAAAGTTGCACTGGCCTCCATATTATTGGAGGTAAGTAATGTTTATAGGAATGGAAAATGTGTTTCCTATAAAAAGAATTGGAAGGAAAAAGAAAAATATACAAGACGGGAAGTTCATGAAATATACTTAACAAAATTGAGAGAGGTTTTCCGTATTGATATTTTGAATATGCAAAAAGAAAAGCAACAAAAAAAAGTAAAAAGTAATATAGATATATGTTTTTATGGAGATAGCAGAAAGCTTGTTTTTGAAAAAATTGAAGATAATTCGATAGATTTGGTTATTACATCACCGCCGTATTTAAATTCTCGAGACT
This sequence comes from Mobilitalea sp., assembly GCA_049657865.1. GTDB lineage: Bacteria > Bacillota > Clostridia > Lachnospirales > Lachnospiraceae > Mobilitalea. The sequence goes on along the minus strand of JBASOB010000624.1, from coordinate 3,313 downwards.
ATACAGATACATACATGGTTGAATTAAAAGTACTTGGCTATATGGCAAATCTTGATGAACTTAAAAAATTAAGAGAAAAGACAATGCGTTCTCATGTACAAATAAAATGGGGTGATTTAGAAGCGTTAGATATAAAGGAACTTGAAAATGCTTTAACTCAAATTGCAGAATACAAAAATGAATTTTGGAATGATGAACTTTTAAATATGATTAAAGGATATTTTAATGATATAGATACATTATTTAAGGGATTAAAACGCAAAATGTCCCCCCAAGGCATGGTATTTTTTAATGTTGCAAATCCATCTTATTATAATGTTGAAGTTAAAGTTGATGAAATTGTTTGCAAGATTGCTGAAAATAATGGATTTCAGATTGAAGAGATACGAGAGGCGAGAAGGATTAATACCAGTAGTCAACAAAAAGAAATTGTCGATGGATTACGAGAAAGTGTAATTGTAATTAAAAATAATTGAGTGAGATAAACAAGGCTAATGGAAGATATAAGATTGATGGAGTGTTTGACATAGACTATGAATAAAAGTATTTTAGAAACAGAGGTTTGCGAGTTTACAGCATTTTTAATGAGCACCAAAGCTTTACAAAGGAATTGTTTATCCAATGGAAAAACAAGATTCGAAGTGATTATTTGAAAAAAAAATATGTTGAATCAAATAATGGAACAGATTGTCGTTAAGAATGAAGGGGAAGAAACAGTTTTGTAAATCAGGTGTAACCATATATTATTAATATAGAGCTGTTTGATTAGCGTGTAAGTTTAAATGATCATTAAAATGGGTTCAATACCAGAACTTATTACTTGCACAAAGAACAGGGTGGAATCAATTTTGAAACCGTTATGGCAGCAGATAAGGTTATTTAAAACTCGTTCTTCAGTTATAATGTAAACCTTGAATGGAGGTTAGGGGCCTTTTGTTCGAATTTTTCACACAATAGTTATGCTTCTAACAATTAAGTAGTGAAAGGGATTAATGATTTGAGAGAGAAGAATCTTATATATGGGCTTGATGATAAGGTCGATAAAATAAAGAATTACTGCATTAAATTTTTGAAGAATGATAAGGATTTCGAAGTAGCTAAGAAAAAACTATCGATAACTCCAACTTTTCTCTTTGACGGATTGCCTGGTACCGGTAAAACTACTATTGCTCATGAAGTATACGAACAACTTAAAGAAGAATACAATATTGATTTGATATGCTTAAGGATTGATGAGTTAATATCACAAAATTTTGGGGAATCATCAAAAAATCTAATTGCATTTTTTGAGCAAATAAAAAAAGATGTTAAAGATAACAGTTCATTTGCATTTGTGATAATTGATGAACTTGATTCTTTCACTGTTAACAGATATCAGAATGATAATGAAAGTATTAAACGGGTGCTTTTAACGTTCAACACCATAATTGATGAGATGTTCCTTAATGGAGATTTAGATAAAATTATATTAATTGCTACAACTAATATAAAGGAGAGTATCGACACTTCGGTTCTTAGAAGATTCTTCTTCCATGAGGATTTTAATATTAGTTTGAACAAAGATGAGTTTTGTTGTTTTATTGACGAAATTAGAGCGGTTTCAAGCACATTTGACACATTTCATAATGATGATATTGAGAAGCTATTTGAAATATACGAGAAGAAAAAATTTACACTTGGTGAGTTGAAAACCATATTTGCTCACTTTTATATGGAGTCAAAAACGGAATTGAGTAATGAAACTCTAAATTTTAACGTTTTTATAGATAAGGAATCTTTCTATGAAACAATCGTTAAACAGAGAACATGAGGTTGAAACAATGGCTGATGAAGATAAAATGATTAAAAAATTGGAAGAACACAGAGACGCTATAAAATTAGTGGTAGAAGTAGGGGCGCTCAAAGGAATAAATGTAATACCGACAGAAGGAAATAATCCTAAAGGTGACTTTCTTTATCCAGTAGAAAAGCAAAATGAGTTAATTGAAGCTATTGATGAGTATTTAGGACATCGGAAATATATTAAGAAGGATGAATAATAGAATGAATGACAATAAATATGGTGAAGTTAAAACGAGAAGAAATATTTTCCCAAAAGACGCTAGAGAAATAGCTGATAAAGGTACTGTAGGGATATTAATATCACAATGTTCGGTAAGTGATAAAACAAAGGCTGTACTATCTGAAGGAAATATTACTTTATATGAAAATGTCGAACCAAGTGAAGTTGATCAAATCAGAGAAACAGTTAAGGAAAAATTGAAAGAAAAACAAGAGAATGAGAAAGGAGAGTAATTATGCTAGACTTAATATATTATACTAAACAGAATCAAACGATAATTTTAAAGGTATCGGAAAAGACATATGAAAAATTAGCAATTGCAGGACTTGCAACGGAAGTAGATTATTCAGAAATAAAAATTATTATTGAAGATGAAGAGTATGAGATTAATGCAACAAAACTGAACTTTGATAATAGAACAAAACTATTGAGGTTGATTGAGAGGGAAAGGCAAGCAGAACTAGAAGGTCTTTTTAGAACAATGGACAAAAATCCTACAATAAAGGAAATTAGAGAAAATTTTAAGTATGTAAAAACACTAACGGAGATGTACAATTTATTTAAGGATGAAGGCAATCTATACTTTTCCTATGAGTAAAGCGGGAGCAAGATAAAATTGCCGAGGATATTAAATACCCTGGTATTCTGCTTCCAAATGATAAGAGACCGGATGTTTATTGATGTATTAGATGGGATAAACATTAGCAATAGTCAGGCTTGTTGAGAGGCTTTTAAACATGGGTTATTTGTTGCAATGGTATTATTTTCAAAAAATTATTGACAAAAATTGAGTTTCGCTATATAGTACATGCATAGATATGGCTCTAACAAGATGCGAACTATGAAAACGCTGAGTTAAGTCATTAGCAGTACATGTTATAGGAACACCACCTGTATTCACTGTATGCGGCGAGAGATTTTGAATTTTGCTGTGCATAGTTGCACAGTTTTTTTATATCAAATCCTCCTTGTTGGAAGTCATATCTAATATTCCAACAAGGAGGATTTTTTTATGAGTAAGAAAGAATTTACAAAACTTATGCCAGGAGAGGCTCATAAGCGCATAAGGTCAGCACAAACAATAGTAGTAATAGGACCAACATCATCTGGTAAAAGTACTCTAATTTATGCATTAGTTAACCATTGCATTATAAAGTACATTATTGTAGGCATTGGTGATAAGCGCCAGACAACTATTATTCCATGTAGCTTTCTTTTCGATGAAAGGATTAAAAAGGATGAGTATTTTTC
>JBASOB010000623.1:0-2023 GCA_049657865.1 Mobilitalea sp. | reverse complement strand
GCCATACATACACTAATGGCAACTAAGATCATACTGGTATGTGTCTGCTGAAATATGCTGTTTTTCCGTGTATAACAATAGATTGATAATTGATTATCTACTACAATTTTATGAATATAATAGTAATTTTCAGATTGAATGCTGCTGATATTGGCACCGGATATAATATCTTTTGTTTCATTTCCCATAACCTTACCAATCATACCCTTGTCATCAACAAGAGCAATCGTTCGGTTCGCATTGTCCAGTGCAGAAAGAGAATCTAAAAGACGGCTCGTCCTTATATAGATTGCAATTGCCCTGTCCTCAGTCAGAAGCATTTTATACAGATAGATTTCATTATTCCTGTTTATAAAATCCCATTCGTAGTTATGAACCTCTTCATTGCCAACAGCTTGCTGAGTAAATTCCCTCAAATTGTTTTTCTTTTTAAAATTAAATCCTTGCGTAATCATATCCAGACATATCTGATAATTACTGTCATAGACAACGATTACGTCTGCGACATCATTTCCAGTAATCAAGGTCTGCATATAATTACTCAGAGAAATAGAAGAAAGAGCTCTTTTATTTTCATCCTTGCTCTTAATCTTAGCAAGATCTTCTCCCTGGGTTGTAATGTTTTTTAGTATCGTATCCATCTCAGAAATTTTGCTTGAAACCTCATTGCTATATATCATCAAAAAAGCCTTCGAGGAATCTTTGATTTCCTTCTCAAGAATACCATAGGAGGAAGCTAAAAAGGTGCCAAGAATAAGAACTAACGCTCCCATTAGTATTAACAGATAAATAAGTATATTATGAATAAAGGATTTCTTCTTCTGCATACGTTGCACCTTTCATAATAGTATTTTGAGATGCTGCAAAGCAGCATCATGTTAGGCAATGTAATTAATTTTAACAGACTGACTATGAAATCAGCAAACTAATTATAGAATATAAACTTAAAATTGTATAGTGCGACTTAATCCTATCAAACAACACAATGTATCATCTTCTTACTTTGCTCAAATAGAGACTCGATTTCTATATTATGAAAGAAATATTTTCCGATCTATATGAGAAATTGCAATAAAAAAGTATTTAAAAAGCCTGTAAAACCATAAGAAATACGGATTTACAGGCTTCTATATTATTATTTAATGAAATTGACTACTTTTCCATTTGTCTAGCAATCTTCCAAACGAAGTTGCTCACGATAGTTTATATTACTTTTCCATCTGTCTAGCAATCTTCATAACGAAGTTGCTCACGATAGTTTATATTACTTTTCCATCTGTCTAGCAACTTCGTCGGCAAAGTTCTCGGATTTCTTTTCGAGGCCTTCACCTGTTTCAAAACGTACGAAACGCTTGATGCTCATAGGAGAACCAATTTGCTTTGCTACGCTTGCAACATACTGTCCAACGGACATATCAGCATCTTTTACGTAGGATTGATCAACCAAACAGAATTCTTTTAATTCTTTGTTTAAACGTCCTTCAAGCATTTTCTCAATGATGTTTTCTGGCTTCTTTGCATTAGCTGGATCATTCATGATCTGTGCTTTCAAGATATCTTTCTCATGAGCAATGAAATCAGCGGAAATCTCTGACTGATCAACATACTTAGGAGACATAGCTGCAACTTGCATTGCAACGTTCTTAGCGCATTCCTCAGTTACTTCATTGTTAACATCGGATTCTACTTCAACAAGAATACCAATTCTTCCACCGCCATGGATATAAGCGGTAACAAATCCGTTTGCTGCTTCGATTCTTTCGAATCTTCTGATGTTCATGTTTTCACCTATGATAGAAATCATAGTAGATAATTCTTCTTTTACTGTTACGGAAGAATCCTTAGCCCATGTCTCTGCAAAGAAAGTATCCATATCAGTTGCTGTAGAACTAGCTGCCTGTGCTGCAACATCTGCAACATATGTTCTGAATTTTTCATTTTTAGCAACAAAATCTGTCTCAGAGTTAACTTCAACGATTGCTGCAACTTTACCATCAGCACTTACAACTGCATCAACCATACC
>JBASOB010000622.1:0-4884 GCA_049657865.1 Mobilitalea sp. | reverse complement strand
GTTTTCCTATACTGCTAATCCTTGGCGCCTTAACATAGCCTAGTTCCTGCGCCTTCTCCAGTATCTGCTGACGCATCTTATCTCCGATTCCTGGTTGGTTATTGATCACTTTAGAGACAGATACTTTGCTGATACCTAGATTGTCTGCAATATCCTGCATTGTTACTTTACTAACCACACCGTTTTCTCACTTTCTTATATACTTATAGCAAAATATTATCATTTATACTTATTATAGTCAATGAAAAATAGCCTATATTGAAAGATTATTCCTTTATTTGTATCCTTAGATTCATTAAATAGTAACTTGAATTGTTACCAGCCCAAACAAAAGAGCACAGCCCCTGAGATTCTCCACCTTATGTACAGTTTTACACAATAAAACTATCTATAATAAGAAGGAGTATCTCAGCGTAAACTGCGCACTACTTAATTGACAGTGAGCGATTCACTTATGACCTGTACTCTATTTTTATTAACTAAACTAACTGTATTTGTGATATTCACTGTATTACTCTTAATTACTATATTCTTTGTAGTTATTGAATTACTGGTAATTACTGTATTACTTGTAATCACTGTATTACTTCTTAGTTGCTGCTGGATACACGGCAATTCTACATAGAACTTCAGCTTTTCCATCTGCGGTAGCTACTTTTACAGTCGCAAATCCGACTCCTGTTGCAGTCACGAGTCCTGACTGATTCACTGTGACATAAGATTTTGATGTATCGCTGACTGTCCATACCAAATCACTTGCAATCGCTGTCTTTGCAGACAATTGAATTTTCTGCCCTACTTTAGCAACAACCAATGATTTGTCCAAGGTCAGCTTATATTCTGCACCAACTTCAATCGGTTTTTCTTCTGTAACGGCCGGATAGACGATCTGAAGATCTTTCAGTTCAAAGGAACTTCCATTGTCTCCCAGTACAAACGGAATGAGATGAATCGATACTTTTCCTGTCGGAGTTTTATCCTTCATGATATCTTTGATATTAATTTCAAAACGTCCTGTCTGTGCCGTGTCGCGAATTAAGTATTCGCCCCACTTATCATCCTCGTCCCAAGTGGTCTCATCTGCCAAACGATATTTCATGCACCAGCTGCCACTTACATTCTGAACATTGAATCTTACAACCGGATTTCTGTCGAAATCTACAATTACGTCCGATGTCTGTAAGGTTGCTCCCCAGGAGGCGTCAGTTGCATTTTTATATTCTAGTTTTACCCAGCTGTCTGCAAGTGCAGTCGCCATGGCTAGTCCGCCATCGTCTGCGTTTAAGCCGTTATACAGACCTCCTGTATAAGTCTCCATCTCAGAAGGTGAGAAGGTTTTCACTACCTGCTCTGCATCAGGATCATCATCATAAACAATCTTCATCCCGCTGACATCCACGAAACATCCATCCGAGTTAGCAATCATAAGAAAGATCGGCATTGTAATCGGCTTGGAAAAATCAATTTTAGTATTATTATTTTCTACGAATTCCTGTAAATCGATGGTAATATGTCCGGTATCATTGCTGTCACTGTTGAATCTTTCTGATTGGTCATTGCTCCATATGCCGGTCGGTTTGTCTTCTATCTTATTATAAACGGCATCTGGAAACTGACCTACTAAGAGCCAGGAATTACCAACTTCATTTACATCAATAATAATTTTAGGATGACGCGTAAAGTCGATTGTGATGTTACCCGTAGAGGCAGCACCTAGATATACGTCTGACCCTTCTACCTTATAATTTTCCGTAATGCGCGTGCTGTCTTTCACCGCATCATAGGTCGAAGTCGAAAGCATCGTTGGTGCAGAAACCATCTTCGAGATTTCCTGTGCGTTCCACTGATAGACGATTTCTCCCTGATCAGCTACTGATTTATTGTATACGACTAATTTAATTGAGCTTTGATCATAAAGGCCACCAACGGTTGTGGTGCTTACTATGATATTATGAAGTCCGTTTGATAGTAGAGTCGTATCCATCTTGTAGGTGTTCACCGATGCTCCGTTGTAAAGTTCAACCGTTTTTTCTGAACTGTCCTGAGCGGTAATCGTCATATTAGAAATGGCTTCCGGAGCTTCTACAGACATCGTCATCTCTACAGTTCCTTCTACATTCTGTCTCTGAACGTCAGGAGATGTGATGGAAACTGAAGTGGTATCTCTTGCGATCACATCATCATTCACAAGATAACTGTAATTATCATGCAGTACTTTTGCCTTTGCAGGAAGTACCACTATATTCATGGAACCTGCTGCAGGAATGGTTATTTTGGTTTTTTTGCCTGAATGCTTATTAATAATGGTTTTCGTATTTACATCGAATAAGATAGAACCTTTTTTAAAGTCAACTGTAATCGTCTTGTCTGAATTATATGGATTATAGTATAAAAACTGAGGATATTCTTTGTTACCGAAGGCATCATTCTTATTCAAGTCTATTTGAAGAATCTGTGTGACATTTGTTGCCGTCACTGCTGCTCCCCAAAGTCCTACATTTGCAGAACCGTATACGCAGAAATCTCCAAGTGTTGAATCTTCATTGTCTCCTGCACGCCATGCGTCGCCTGCTGCAAAAGGAGTTTTCTCATGAAAGGTCTTCATTAACCCTTCGTATCCGAGTGCACCGGTAGGATCCGTGATAAAGGACAATCCGTTTGCGTTGACAAGTTCCGGTTTAAGAGTCAGCATTGCGCCGCTGGACTGCTGATCGGAAGGCATCTCCAGAGGGAAATATGCTCTGGCGCTATTCGTTGCATTCAAGAACCATCTGCCGATATCGGTTGAAAAACGAGGATCATATTTTGCTGTAGTAGCTAGGTTTCCGCCTAAGTTCATCGTGTTCATCTGGAATCCGAATCCGCCATGATCTGTAACAGAGCCAGCTAAACCATCTGCTGCAAAGTCGCCCCACGTTCCGGTTGTAATACCCCAGCCGCCACGAGAATCACTGTCACCGTCAAATAGCCAATTGATGAATTTCTCTACATCATAATTAGTTCCATATTTAAAGTTCATAATGGCTGCCATGGAAGGACCGAAATCTGTCATGATTTCATAATTTGCATTTTTAGTTGACTCATTGATCCAGTCCATGTAGCTCTTCATTGCATCTAAATATTTTTGTTCTCCCGAAGAGGAATATGCTGCATAAAGCATGAATGCAATCATATGATTCGGTGCTTCTGTCTGACCAGCTGCAACCGGTTTATCTAGATCAAAATCATAATAGGTATAATCAAAATCAGGATTTCCTTCTGCATCAACAAAATTAGGAAGGATTCGGACATAATTATCTGCCATCGCAAGGATATTTTTCTTCATCACCTTAGCATTCTTATATCCTTTTTTGTCTTTGACCTGATCATATATTCTTGCATAGAGAGACTGCGGATAGAGCATATACCAAAACTCACAGTCAGGTTTTGCACCAGGATTATTCATGAGCATACCATAATTCGCATTGTAGAATTGATTCGCCATCTTCACGAAATCATACTTACCGGTATCCCATTTTTCATTTGTCTTATCGATTCCCATCAGTAAGGCAGATAAAAGGGACGGGAGTACAGCAACTGCTTCTCCTGCATCCTCCTGTGCTTCTAATGTATTACGAGTATAAGCACTGATACCAAAGGTCTTATTTCCCTTCGCATCATTAAAGAAACCACCGATATAGGTTGGCGTTCCTTGATTATAATTTGCGAAATCATATAGAACTGCATTCAAATTTATTGTAGATTGCCCATAATCTTTGTATTTATATTTACTGGAGTCTACGATTTGAGGCATATTTTGGACAACTCGTATTGTTTTCGTCTGCCCGCCTTGTGAATACTCCGTTGTTTTCGATGCTGCTTTAACTGGGTTCGTTGAAAATCCCAAGCTTGATATCACTAAGATGACTGCCATTATAATACCGCAGACTTTTCTATATTGCTTTTTCATAGGTATTCCCCTTTTTTATTTTGATTTTCCTACATAGTTTCACAATTCAAAATGCAGATGAATCGTCACTCATCACATCCATCCACTCCCGTGAAATGGATTTGTCTGTGTTTTTTTATTTTTTGCCGCTTCCTCTTCTTCCATCAATTTAACACAAGAACTTGTTCGACTCATAAGATTCCTCTTTTCTGCATTTTGCATGTATAGAACGCTTCTATCTGCATTATCCTCTGTCTCTCTTAGTCAAATATGTATCAATTAGTTCCTGTCTTTGTTCAAAATAGGTTACATATATTTGTTACTTTACATCACCTTAGCATACTTATTGTATTTATACAACAAAGAAACTATGAATATGCAATATGTTTTGTGCATTATTTATATTTATAACTATTCATTACCTAATTGCTATAAATAGTCCGATTTTCTGGGTTTATATACTGATTTGCAATGATAATGTTAAACATAGATTTAAAGTTGTAAATTAATTGTTACTTAATATCAAGATAACAATTTTATATTTTTCTGTTTAAATAGAGCTTCCTCTTCTTATAAATTAGCGATTCCTTTACTTATCATCAGTGATCAGTCTTTTTAATTTAGAATTTCCTCTGTTTTAAATATAGTAATTGATTTATTTTTATATTATTGATTCATCTGTTTCTGATAGAGCTTCCTATGATTAGAAATTAGTGATTCATTTATTTATAATCTGCGATTAATCTTTTTCATTAGAATTTCCTCTGTTTTAAAATAGTAATTGATACACTATTATGATTTCTTTTCTATAAAGCAAACGGATTTACTTGTTGGAGTATAATTATTATTGGCAAAAGGAATAAAAAATAGGAAGTAGATAAAAATCTACTTCCCAATCATACAGTTTTTCTTTTATAATGTTTAACGACGAAGAAAAACACGAAAGAGGGCTGTAT
>JBASOB010000621.1:0-14099 GCA_049657865.1 Mobilitalea sp. | reverse complement strand
GGAGACAGCATTTATTATAAAAATGATAATATGACTGCCGTTAATGTGACGCCGGATGAGCAATGTAATTTGTGGGCTAAATTTGGTGAAAAATTTGAATTCAACGAATACCGAGCTACATTTAATGCGGGTGGCTATGGTCTTCTCCAGAGACTTTGCGATAAAGATCATTCCTGGGGACACAATGGAATTAGCTCACTGATTCCGGATACTTTACTGCAAGGACTGACCGGACATCCCTATAGTTGTCCGGACATGATTGGCGGAGGAGAATATATGAATTTTCTAGAGGCAGCCGAAACAAGCTATGATCAGGAGCTATTTATCAGACATTGTGAAATAGCATCTCTGATGCCAGCGATTCAGTTTTCAGCGGCACCATTTCGGATCCTTGATGAAGAGAATTTTAAAGCTATTATGAAAAGTTTGGAGTTTAGAAATAAATATCTTGCTATCATTATGCATTACATTGAATTAGCAGCAGTGACTGGCGAACCTGTGATCAGATATATGAGCTATGAATTTCCAGAGGAGCCGGTAGAAAAGATTATCGATCAATTTATGTTAGGTGAGAGACTTTTGGTGGCACCGGTTTATCAAAAAAACTGTACGGGAAGAGAAGTATATTTACCGAAAGGTAATTGGAAATTTGGTGAGGATGAGGTAGTGAGTCAGGGCGAATTCAGGTATATCGATTCTGTTCCTGGGTGTCCTATTGTATTTGAAAAAATATGAAATCATCATATTTCCTAGTACTTATCACGATGAGTGTAGTAACGAATAAAAGAAGTAATTAATACAAATTATATTAATAGACAGGAGGACGAAAGTCCTCTTTTTTATTTATTTATAGAAGATGGAGTGGGTCTTTGATAGAACCAGGATACGAATTTAAAGGCTCATTCACTTGACAACGATTTTTAACGGACTTATCATGGGTATGCAATAACGGTGTATTAGTACAGAAAAACTATAAATCACAGTTATAAGGCATTTAAATATCAGAAGGAGGAATTTATGAAACTATTATTTTTTGTATTAAACAAAACAGAAAAATTAGATGATGTCTTAACCGAATTTGCCCATAGAAATATTAATGGTGCAACAGTAGTTGATAGTGTTGGCATGGCAAAATTATTAAGTCAGAATCATGATGAAGATGAAATTCCGTTTTTGGGATCGATTAGAACATTTTTAAATCCAGAAAGAGAAAAGAATAATATTATTTTTACTGTTATTCAGGATAGTCAGTTAACAGATGCTGTTGACGCTATTGAAAAGGTAGTTGGTGACCTTTCGGGAGAAGATACCGGAGTTGTTTTTAGCGTACCAATCGATTTTACGAAAGGATTTTATAAAAGTGGAAAATAAAATTATTATAGAAACGGCGTTAATACTTTTTTCGGGAATAATATTTGGAAGACTTGTTAAATTTATTCGGCTTCCTAATGTAACAGGTTACTTGATTGCTGGCCTCTTATTAGGGCCATCTTTTTTAAATCTAATACCAATCAGTATGGTGAATGGTTTTTCGGTTATCTCTAATATTGCATTGAGTTTTATTGCTTTCTCGATTGGAAGTGAATTCAAGTTAAGCTATTATAAAAAAGTTGGAACCGCACCCATTGTAATAGCGATTGCAGAATCTTTTGGAGCTATCATATTAGTGACTACAACCTTAATCCTTTTTGGATTTGACTTAAAACTTTCCATCATGCTAGGTGCAATTGCGGCAGCGACTGCTCCGGCTCAGACTTTAATGATAATAAACCAATATAAATCGAAAGGGTCGTTAACATCAATGCTCATGAGTGTTGTTGCAATCGATGATGCGGTCGCATTAATTGGATTTGGTTTTGCTACTACGATAGTAAATATGATGTCCTCAAATCATAGCACGAATATATTGTTATCCATATTAAGCCCAATATATCAAATAATTATATCATTTATCGTGGGTTTCGTAGTTTGCATTATAATGAAATTAATATTCCGCTGGTTTAAAAAATCATCAAATAGGTTATGCATTATTGTTGCATTAGTACTGTTGACATATTGGCTGGCTGAAATTATGCATGGTTCATCCTTGCTGGCATGTATGGCACTGGGCGGTGTACTTGTGAATATAGATGATGATACGGACAGTATAGTTAAAATAACAGGTTATTTTACACCTCCGATCTTTATGATTTTCTTTGTCATTTCTGGTGCTGGTTTTGAAGTATCGGCACTTGCTGGAATTGGTGCAATAGGAATTTTATATGTTGTGATGCGTGTAATTGGAAAAATGTTTGGTGCATGGCTTGGTGGAAAAATAACAAAACAGGAAGATAAGATTTGCAGGTATTTAGGACCGACTCTTATGCCACAAGCAGGAGTTGCATTGGGTCTGATCGTAGTAGCTGGAACAATTGTGCCTGAGTATGCAGCACAAATAAGGGTTATCATACTATGTTCCACTTTTATCTATTCGATTATAGGTCCCGTGGCTGCAAAGATTGCATTGGAAAAATCGGGCGAAATTATAATTCCACTTAAGACGAAGGTATAACAATCTCAATTGGGGCTCTTAATTTCAATTAGAAATAAATAAATCATCTGAAGGATTGGATAGCACAATGTCCAATGTCATTCGCTGTTTATGGTAAAGACATTTTCGCTATTTTTATGTATACTTTCTGTATAGAAACAAAAAAGAGAGGTAGGAAAGAATGGATTTAATAAAAATAGGAAAATTTATTGCAGAACTCCGACGGGAGAGCAAAATTACACAGGAAGACTTAGGAGAAAAACTTGGAGTGACGAATAAAACCATATCACGTTGGGAAAACGGAAATTATTTGCCCGGTGTTGAAATGCTTCAAATATTAAGCAATATATTTTCGGTTAGTATCAATGAATTACTTTGCGGAGAAAGACTCGATGATAATAGTTACCGTCAAAAGGCAGATGATATGATTATTAATGTATTAAAAAGCAGTACATTTTCTCTGAAAGAACGATGCGATTCTTGGAAAAAGAAATGGATTAAGGATCATAAAAGCTTAATCATATTATGTGTATTTTTGTTTCTGATAACATTTGGTATAGGATTTTATATTAATATGCCAATATGGTCAGGATTATCTATTATCATTTCATTTATCCTCTATCTTAAGATTAGAAATGATATGATGGCATATATTGAAAATCATGCTTATGATAGCTCGGGTCAATAATATTGCTGCAAATAAACACGTTAATTTGCATTAATAAATGTAGCAATTTCCTATATGATATTTACACAAGGAGATGATGAAAATGTTAAATATTAAACCGATATCTGATCTGAGAAATTATTCAGAAGTCCTTAATGAAGTCTCAGAAGATAGTCCTGTATACTTAACACGAAATGGTAGAGGTGAATATGCAATCATAAAGCTAAAGGAATTAGATAATTTGAAATCAACAATTCGTTTGCTTGCGAAACTCGCAGAAGGCGAGAAATCGGCACGGGAGAAAGGGTGGATGTCTGCAGAGGATGTTGAAGCTACGCTGGGATTATAACTATGCTGAAACTGGAATATTCGCCGATAGCCCTCGAAGATTTACAGCACATCCGTGATTATATTATTACAAACATAGAATTCCATACCAATTATGAAAATAGTTGATATGGAATTTTTAGGTTATTTTTATCAGAACGTTAAGAAATATGATAAACAGAAATATGATAAACAGAAATATGATTCACAGATATATGATTCATTTATATATACAAATACGGTAAACTAATATATGATCGATTTGTATATAAAAACAAACAAATGATTAATATGTTTACTTATATATAGACATATATGAGTTATAGTTATATAATGAAAATAAAATACATAGAGGTAATTGCGATATGGAATATAAAAATCAGATATGGAATTCATCAGTAGAAGAAATTGTTATAGGGTATAAAGAAAATAAAGACTCTTATCTGTGTACTATCTGCGGAATGGAATTTGAGAAAGGACCTATATTTACATTAAAAAACAAGATGTATGATGCCTATGGTGCCGTAAAGGAACATCATCAAGCAGAGCATGGGTTTACAGTAGATTATATATTAAGTCGGGAATCCTCTCTCACCGGAGTATCTGAAGTACAGCAGCAGATTTTAAGATTGATGTCAGAGGGCAAAGACGATAAGACAATTGCTCAAGTCGTTGGAATTGCTCCGTCTACGGTCAGAAATCATCGGTTTAAACTGAGAGAAAGAGAGAAGCAGGCAAAGCTTTTTCTTGCGCTTATGAAGTCCCTGGAAGAGAAAACTAAGCGGTCGATCAGCCAGGCAGATTCCGGAAAGATAGAAGAAATTCATCCCTCTGCAACGATGGTTGATGCCAGATATAATATTACGGAGGAAGATACAGAGAAAACAATAAAAACATATATGAATGAGAGCGGTGCTTTAAATCAATTCCCAGCGAGGGAAAAGAAAAAGATTATACTGCTCAGAGAAATCATGAAGAATTTTAAACAGCACCAAGAGTATCAGGAAGAAGAGGTGAATAAAATTCTCGAAAGAATTTACAGTGATTATGCAACCCTTCGCAGGGCATTAATAGAATACGGATTCATGGAGCGCTCCGAGGACTGTAGCGTCTACCGGGTAAAGGAATAGAGAATAAAAGAATAAAGGAATAGAGAGTAAAAGAATAAAAGAATAAAAGAATATAAGAATAAAAGAATATAAGAATAAAAGAGTAAAGAATAAAGGAATAAGAAGGTGAGTGGAATTGGATAAGTGGTTAAAAAATTATTTGAATGAGGAAGGAAAGTTACTATCATTTCCATCTAAAAGAAAATTAAAAATTGCAGCAATGTTCTATATTACAGCAAAAATAGACGATAGAGTGAAATATACAGAAAAAGAAATCAATGCGATTATTGACGGTATGTGCTGCTTTAGGGATGCTGCGTTATTAAGGCGAGAAATGTACAATTATAGATTTATTAATCGAACCTTGGATGGTAAAATATATTGGAAAGAAGAAGTGCAGCCGCTTCCAGAAGAATATGAGCTATAATAAATATATTTGAAGAAATGAAAGGGAGGAAACATGGAAGAGAGAAAACAAATAATTAGGGATTATTTTGATGCTTGGATCAGAAATGATGCTTCCAAGCTGAACTCTTATTT
Source organism: Mobilitalea sp. (assembly GCA_049657865.1). Classification (GTDB taxonomy): domain Bacteria; phylum Bacillota; class Clostridia; order Lachnospirales; family Lachnospiraceae; genus Mobilitalea. The sequence continues at coordinate 8,926 of JBASOB010000621.1, read as the reverse complement.
TAATTCAAAAATTAGATATACTGAGTGCTATGGGCCTGAATATCATGGAATAGAGCAAATATTACGATGGTTTTCTGATTGGCATTTAAAGGGTAATGTATTGGAATGGCAAATCAAAGAAATAATAAAGGATGCGAATAATTTCGTGGTGGAATGGTATTTTCAATGTGAATATGAAGGAAATATTGCTGGATTTGATGGCGTATCTATCATTATATTCAATGACAAAAATGAAATAATTTCGGTCAAGGAGTTCCAATCCAAAACTGAGCATAGCTATCCTTATGAATAGAGAGCAGTTATAAAGCTTATATAAAGCTTATAAGCAGGACAGAAATGAGCATTTGCAGACAGGTACAATCCTTTATTCTCTGTTAATATTATTGCAAGGAGATGTTAGATATGGAATGGATGAAGTCACTGAATCAGGCAATCGAATTTATCGAAGATAACATTAAGGAAAATATTACATGTGAAGATATCGCGGAACACATCTATCTTTCCAGTTTTCATTTTCAAAGATCTTTCAGTTTATTTACTGGTTTGACGGTTGGGGAGTATATTAGAAATAGACGTCTTTCCTTAGCGGGTCATGAGTTGCTGGTAAGTAATGTTAAGGTGATCGATATTGCATTAAAGTATGGATATGAGACACCAGAAGGATTCTCAAAAGCATTTGCCAGATTCCACGGCGTAACGCCAAATGACGTGAAAAAACAAGGTACCATTCTGAAATCTTTCAATCGACTTATTTTAAAAATAATATTGGAGGGTGGTAATTGTATGGATTACAGAATTGAGAAAAAAGATGCATTTCAGGTAGTAGCAAAAATTAAATATTTTAATGAGGAAACTTCAAAAACAGAAATACCAAAATTCTGGGAGGAATACTATCAATCGAAACTGAATGAAAAAGTTTGCGGAATGTTAGGGATATGCGCCCAGGAGAAGGACAATGTAAAAGAGTGGAAGTATGGTATTGGGTGCGAAGTGCAGTATGCCAAAGAGATAACAGAAGAGTTTGAAACATTAGAGATACCAGCATATACCTGGGCAATATTTACTTGCATTGGAGCAATGCCGGATGCAATACAAGATCAGTGGAAGAGGGTTTATAGTGAATGGCTGCCTGCTTCAAACTATGAATTAATCTCGGATTATGACATTGAGCTTTATACAGAAGGCGATAACAATAGAGAGGATTATGTCAGTGAGATCTGGATTCCGGTGAAAGAGAAGTAATTGTTTATTTTGGCGTCAAAATAATAATCAAGAAAGAAATATAAGGATAATGAGGAAGTCGGATTCATCAATATTATTATGAATAATAGCTAATAAACAAGGAACCCTACCATGAAAATGGTAGGGTTCCTTGCATAATGCAACTAGCGGGCGCTAGTTCTATATCATATCGTGGTTAAAGGTGACTTGGTACCATGAGAACTTATTAATTGCAGTTGAAAGTCCACTTTCTACTCCAAGTAGCCTTCTCTCCTAGAGCCAGATCAAAGTGGCAGAAGACTTCCGGTGAGATGATATGATCAATCGACCATATGCTGATTTTATTAGGTTTGACGGAGACTGATTCCGAAACCCAGGCTGGACTATTTTGATTGGTAAGCTTCCACTGGAAGGGTAATTCCTCGCTGATCTGATCCTTTTCTGCACTGATCATAACAGCAGTACTGCTATATCTGCTGAAGGTAAAGCCATTACCGGACCCGATTAATACATCATTGTCCTTCGCTGTCTTACCATCCTGCGGTGCAACGGACATACCGATATAAAATTGATCGCCGATTGGAAGATGCTCGAGAGTCATAAAATTATGACAATATTCATCAAAAACCAAAGGCTTAGTACCAACATTTTCAACTTCCATTGTCATGATCAACTCGTTCTCCACGACTTCAAGGGTTTTAGCATGAGAGGCAGCATAACCTTGGCATGGATTCGGCTTTGTCTCAAACCGGACTAAAGTATCTGTTTTCGTATAGTTAATTTCGTAGGGTTCACAGGGATATGGATAATGAAATACATAGCCGCCTTCTTCTTCCTTTGTTAATAGGCCAACCCCCATTTTAGGGAACTGGGTTCCTTTGGCTGCTTCATCAGCAGGTGCTGAAAGCTGATATTCACTACATAATCCGACGCCTCCAGTACTTGGATGTGTCAGTTTATCAGGCTCCTTTGTACAGAATGCAAATTGGTTATCGAGAGTAACCTGAACCACGAATCCACTACGGTCAAATCGGGTAGTTGTATTAGGAAATTCACCTGGCTCTGCAATTTCTACGCTTAATCGTTCCGTCTTAAGAATGATACTCATCTTGATAAGCTCCTTCCATTACAATAGAATAATAATAACAAACAGTTTGTGTTTAAAACTATTCTATACATACTTGGGGTTTTATTCAAGCAAATTAAGAATGGATAGACTACAATTGATACGATATCCACCTCCCTGTCTTGATAAGTGAAAGGCTTGTTGTTAGCTATAATGGCATCTTCCTTATACCGGGGAAAATAGATAATGAAAGGATACTACATAGAAATAAATAAGACCAATTTCCAAGTTGCATTTATAATTCAGTACAAGAAGAAATACATCATAATAATAGAAACAATGATTGAGGACAGATACTAGTTGAGGTATAATGATAAAATATAGAATTTCAAAAAATAAGAGATAGTAGCAGGAGGTATTTCATGCACCAGCATCATGAAGAATCATTGAAGATTATGGTTGATTATTTTAAAGAACAAGATGATATAATTGCACTTATATTTGGCGGTTCCGTGGCCAAAGGAATGGAGCGGATAGACTCGGATTTAGATGCTATGGTAATCGTAAGCCCGATGCTTTATGAAGAAAAAAAGAAAAAAGGCATACTTTCAGAGGTAATTGACGATAAATGTACCTATGAAGGCGGATATTTTGATATCAAATATATGACGAAGGAATATATACAGGCAGCAGCTACTAAGGGAAGTGAACCAACTCGCAATGCGTTCATTAAAGCGCAGGTTCTTTTTAGCAGAGATCCAGAGATAGAAGCAATCGTGAATGCGATTCCTGTTTTTCAGAAAAGCGAAATGGAAGATAAACAGTTGTCTTTTTACAGCGCGCTTATGTTGAACTATATGTATTTTTGGAAAGACTGTAAACCGGAAGGATATATGAAGACGCACGTTGCAGCAGAGATCATTTACATGATATATCGTATGATACTCCAAGAGAATCATATTTTATTTCCGTCAAACAGAAGACTGGAAGAGACGGTACAGCATGCTCCAAATAAACCGGAGGGAATCGTAGAGATGGCGAAATGTTTTGCAGCTACTTACGATAATGCAGCTTGCGATTCTTTTGTAAAAGCATTTCAAGAGTGGACGTCTTACAAGGAACCGGAAGATTTAAGCATTATCCTATCTAGGTATCAGGAGGATTATGAGACTTGGTGGATGAAACCTCGTCCATTAGTGAATGAATGGTAATAGGTTGATTGATTAGTGAGCATGTTTCATGGTAGAATTCTATTAATAAGTAAATTCAATTCTAAAATATTTATACTGGGATATTCTGAAAATCTGATGGCGATGAAGTATCAAAAATAGCTGTATGCATAAAGTAACTTATATGATAGGAGAATTCTATGTTACGAAAGCTGAAGGAAATACTACATAATTTGAGAAATAACTATAAGGGCGAACCTTTTAAAATTAGTATGTTATATTTTGTCATTAGTTGTTTATGGATTTTATTATCGGACAGAATAGTACACGAATTATTCTCTGACAGAAGAATAGAATTGACATTAAATACATTTAAGGGCTGGTTATATGTTGTTGCAATCACAGTTATTCTTTATGTTCTGCTGAGCCGTTCTTTCAGAAAACTGAAAGAAGCGGAAAGCAAAATGATGGAAAGCTTCATGGAACTAACGACTACTCATGAAGAGCTAGAAGAGGTTAACCGAGAACTGTCGGTGTCACAAGGAAATTTGAACGAGAAATATGATGAAATAAAGACTAGCGACGATAGATTTAAAAGAGCACAATTAATTGCGCATGTCGGTAATTGGGAATTAGATATTGTCGGTCAGACAGTATGGGCATCGGAAGAAGCTTTCCTGATTTATGGTATTCCATATGAAACATCATATATGTCTTATAAGCTCGCTAAGAGCCTAGTTCATCCAGATGACCGTGCTAAAATGGACTTAGCTTTAAAACAACTGATTTCTGAAAATGCAGAGTATAATGTTGAATTCCGCCTAATTGAACATGATGGTAATCCGGAAAAAATTATTCATTCTATGGCTGAAATCGAATATAATGCTGCAGGAATTCCAGCAAAAGTATTGGGAGTAATTCGGGAGATTACGAAAGAGAAGCTGGCAGAGGAAAATATACTGCAAAGTCATGAGGAATTAACCGCATTATATGAGGAACTTACTGCTTCAGATGAGGAACTTAGGCAGCAGTATGATCAAATTCATGACTTGGCCTACAATGATTCAATTACAGGGTTACCCAATAGACTGTGGTTACAGGAAAAGCTAATTAATGTCATTCAGACAGTTTCTACAAAAGTTGCATTGTTATTTATCGATTTGGACAATTTCAAAAATATAAATGACACGTTTGGACATTTTTACGGAGATACCATTCTGCTTGAGATTGGTAAGAGACTGGCAGCTATGACGGATGCTGATGTTTTCGTGGCAAGGCTGGGAGGCGACGAATTTGCTGTCGTTATTACGAATGTGAGTTTGCTGGAACAGGTAAAGAAGTATACGCAGGAACTTCTCACTAAGCTGGAAACTAATATCAATGAAAACAATATTAGTATACATTTATCAGCTAGTATTGGGATTGCAATTTATCCCGATCATGCAAAAAGTTTTGAGCAACTATTAAAAAATGCAGATACTGCAATGTATAAATCAAAAAAATACGGGAAAAATCAGTATACGATTTTTGATCAATCGATGAATGATGAATTATATGCAAAGGTAATCATGGAAGGTAACTTGCGGACTGCATTGGATAATAATGAATTAATATTGTATTATCAACCCTTTTATTGTCTGAACACCAATAAAATACTGGGTTTTGAAGCTCTAATCAGGTGGAATAGTCCGGTCTATGGAATGATTGCACCCTCCGTCTTTATTCCGCTTGCCGAAGAAACCGGATTAATCCTTCCGATAGGTAAATGGGTACTGAACACGGCATGTAATTACATTAACCAATTAAATAAATTCAGAGAAGATAAGCTGATAATTTCAATCAATATTTCGGTTCACCAATTAGCACAGGATAGTTTTGCTGAGGAGGTACTTAATATTGTGAAGAAAAATGGACTGGATACTGAAGTGCTGATACTAGAAATTACAGAATCTATATTGATGGATGATGTAGAATCTAACTTAGTAAAAATAGATACACTGAAACAAAATGGAATTAAATTTGCACTGGATGATTTCGGAACTGGGTATTCGTCTCTTACTTATTTGAAAAAACTGCCGATATCGATACTAAAATTAGATAAATCTTTTATTGATGGTATTGCAACCAACCAGATTGATAATGATATTGTAAAAAGCATAATTATGATGGCAAAGACGTTAGATCTAACTGTGGTGGCTGAGGGAGTCGAGATGAAGAATCAGTTTAATCTTCTTTTTGATCTGGGTTGTGACTTGATTCAGGGTTATTATATCAGTAAACCATTACCCGAAGATGCTGTCGAAGAGATGCTTAAGCATAATTTTATGCAAAGTGAACTTCTTAGCATTTAGTAGCAAGGTAATAGGAAGTGGTTTTACTAAACTTAACCCGCACAGTGTTGCTCACTCTTTATATTTTCATATATTTGAGATACAAGCAGTACCATGCTAGTGTGCGAAGTATTGTTTTCGACAAATAGTAGAAGATATCAGATTTGAATAGAAAACAGAAGATGTATTATGAATCCTAAATTCATAATATCTCTTCTGTTTTTCTTATGTTTTCTGCTTTTCAAAAAGTTCTTATGTTTTCTGCTTCTTTCAATTTACTTACGATTGTTTTTAATTATGCTCTAATAGGTTCCAATGCATATTAATATTTTAATTGCTCTCTTCCGCTTTTATTATCTTTGACGATCATTCATCACTAGAGATAGATCATCTCTGGTACGCAGTCCTCATAGGAAGATTGATTCATCTCAAACAGGCTTACAGCAACGTAATTGAAATTCGAATGTTCTATCATACGGAACATAGCAGCCAGGCAATTGACGAGGTCTGCAGATTCCGTCTTATCGGACATATATCCCAAAATATTTATACGTAAGAAGGCATGCAGGATTACCAGTGAAAGGAAAGAGTCTGCATCATTCTCCTTGCCGCTAGCATAGGGAAAATTGATATAAAACATATGATTGACAATTAACTGCTCAAGAAGCAGTGATAAGTTTGGAAGGATGGATTCCAGATGTAATAAGGCGATATCATATTTTTCGGTCATAAGAAGCAGGTCATTTGAGGATAACTTATCTTTGCCTTCGATGCAGAAATAACGTTGTGATTCTATACAGTACTCACTAATACTGTGGTTGGATTCATAATATTGATCAAATAGATGCATTAATTGAAAGGTGAGATAGAAATTAACCGGTCTCGTAGGATTGAGTGCAGTACACTTAAGATAATTGCCAAGAGAGAAGAAACGTTCTGAAAATGTCAGACTACGATTTTGAATAATAGATACAGATTCTTTACAGGATTCATATTCGAGAGAAGACATATTGACTTTGAATTCCGGAGAGAAAGATAGTTCGTTTTCCTCAAATTCTAAGGTTTCTTTCATGTCCATAAGTAATTCTATGACCTTTTCACAACTGTTAGAACAGGAGCATTCAAGGCTGTCAGATTGTTGTTTTGCATTTCGGGGATAAAAGCGGCAGACATCAGGAAGCTGGCTTTCCCCTTGTTCTACCTGAAGCGCACACATTCCGTCTTCAAGATGTAACTTACATAGGCCGTGCCAATCGGTGGATATCTGCGCATAACATTCACTGCTGGGTACTGCATTGATGATTAATGCACGGTCAATTTTGGTACGCAGTTTGCTGGTACATCGCATTCCGAGAAGGCGGTAGTATTCTTTCATAGATATTCTGACGGGCCATCCTTCACAGCAGGAATGTCGGCACTCAGAGCTCTTACATACAAATCGTTTATAATATTCTGGAACAAGGTATTTGATAAAATCAACACTTCCTTTTTAGAGTGACTTGCAGTAATTATTAATAATTCATTTTATGTTTCTTATATGATTTTGTAAAGCTTTTTCATAGCAGTTTAATAGGAAGTAACAAAAAAAATAAGTATAAAAGTAATTGACAATAAATCGAACTTAAAGTACAATAATCGTAACAAAGGTACTATAACCAGGAGGGGCACAATGGGTAATAAGAAAAAAGAGACCTTAATTCAATTTAATCGAGAGAATATAATTACTGCAGCAAGAAAACTATTTGAAGAAAAAGGTATTGCTTCTACTATGGTTGATGACATCGCTAAAGAAGCGGATTACAGTAAGTCAACTTTGTATGTTTATTTTAAAAGTAAAGAAGATATCTTAAACACCATCTTATATGAGCAGATGGTAATGTTGAAAGATATCCTTGCTGAATGTATTAGTAATTTTGCGGATTTTGAATCCTGCTACGTCTCCATCTGTCAGGAACTTGTGAAATTCCAAGAAAAATATCCTGTATATTATGAAGAGATGCTAGGTAATATCAAAATTACGCTAGAGGAGTCCGAGGAGAAAAACATATACTATGATCTTTATGTAGTAGGCGAAATGATAAATGACATCGTGGAGACCCTTTTACAAAAAGGAATCGACAGCGGATATATCAGAACGGATTTAGAGATCATTCCGACTGTGTTTTATCTCTGGTCAGGCATCAGCGAAACCATCCGTTTTGCAGATCGAAAACAGGAATATCTGAAATTAAGATTGAATATGAAAAAATCTGATTACATGGAGTATGGATTTAAGCTGTTGTTAAAATCCATCACAAGATAGGAGAAAACGATGATTTGGGGAATAATAGCGATTGTAATATGCGTGTTTCTGGCTTTGAAAATAGTTTCAAGAAAATTGAAATGGAAGACTGCGGATAAAGTAATAAGAAAGCTTCATATTCCACTTGGAGTACTGATATTGATTGTGATAGCCGTCCATATCCTTGTAACATTTCGTGTTTGGACTACAAGAGATATACTGGTAGTAGGGAGTGGTATTGTCTCAGCAATACTATTAGTACTAATGGCAGCAGGATATGTTTTCCGAAAGAAACTTGGCAAAGGGTGGATGGTATTACACAGAGGCGGAGCAATTTTTCTTGCGTTATTTATCGCAATTCATGTGACGGTTTATTATATTGATTTTTTTGCGTATAAAAACAAGATAGCAAGCATTGATATTACCGGAATGAATGCAAGTGAGATTAAGGATGGATCCTATCTGGGAGAATACGATGTCGGCTATATCTATGCTAAGGTGGAGGTAATCGTTCAGAATAACAAGATTACAGACATTGCTATCATAGAACATGATAATGAAAGAGGAACACCGGCAGAAGTTATAACGGATCAGATCATAGAGCAGCAGAGTACTCAGGTGGATGCAGTCAGCGGAGCCACCAATTCAAGTATGGTAATTGAAAAAGCGGTAGAAGATGCCCTAGGAAAGGCAGTAATTAAGCGGTGAATATTATAGAGATTGAGAAGTATAGATAATGCGAAAATTATATTGAACATGATTATGAGACAAAAAGCCCTTATATCAGTAGTTTTCTTCTGATATGAGGGCTTTTTGAGTTTTGCAGTATCCTTCATCAAGAAGCAGATTGTGGATAATC
>JBASOB010000620.1:0-4438 GCA_049657865.1 Mobilitalea sp. | reverse complement strand
AAGCCTCGATTACTTTTTTCATAAACTCGTCGTAGAAATCTTCTTGTACAAATATTCTCGATCCTGCAGAGCACACCTGTCCTTGATTAAATAGAATTCCGAGTTGAATTCCTTCTAGTGCTATGTTCATATCACTGTCGCTAAAGAATACATTGGCCGATTTTCCTCCCAGTTCCAGAGTAGCAGGAATAATTTTCTTAGCAGCAGAAAGACCAATCTCACGTCCTACTTCCGTCGAACCGGTGAAAGCAAGTTTATCGAGTCCCTTATGCTGTTGTAGAAATTCACCGCATTTTGAGCCTCTTCCTGTCACAATATTGATTACTCCCTTAGGAACAACATCTTCGATTAACTTCATCAGTGTTAATATGCTTAAAGAAGTTGCACTGGAGGGTTTAAATACCGTAACATCTCCGGCTGCTAGTACCGGTGCTAATTTCCATGCTGCCATAAGGAAAGGAAAATTCCATGGAACAATCTGCCCTACTACACCGATTGGTTCCCTTAAAATAATGGTAAGCGTATTTTCATCTACCATCGTAGCACTTCCCTCATCCGACCGGATTGCTCCTGCAAAATATCTAAAATGGTCTGATGCTAGTGGAATATCAGCTCCTGTTGTCTCTCTGATCGGCTTTCCGTTATCCATTGTTTCAATCGTCGCTAAGTACAGTGCATTCTCATCGATAATATCTGCAATCTTGTTTAATACTGCTGCACGCTGTGCCGGTGTAGTCTTTCCCCAAGACTCAAAAGCAATTCTTGCCGCTTTTACAGCATCGTCTACATCCTGCTCAGTCGCGTCGGCAATTTCTGCCAGCAATTCGCCCGTCGCCGGATTATGTGTTTTGATGGTTGCATCATTCGATGCGTCTTTCCATTGGCCACCAATATATAGTTGATATCGTGGCTGTAATTTGATCTGCATGACCTACCTCCATATCTTAACAATATAAGTTGATTAGTGACAGATAGATTCTATCATCATTAGTTATTTTTGTCAATTTAGATATATTTATGTTGTAATTATTAATAATTTTTGTATTATTTGCACAATTATGCAAATAATACTATAACTGCTTTTTATTAAATATCGGAATTGCAAGCGCTACCATTCCTAGTATAATAATCACACTAATAATAATAGGAAAGGTAAAATCAGATACTAATCTGTCACCTGAGAGTAATGCCATATTATTTGAAACAAGCGAAATAGGATTATACTCCTTGGCTTTTGGAATAATATTAATGAGTAATAAAAACATGACAAACCCACCTGTAAAAAGTAAACAGCCATAACTATTTTTATATAGTACACCGCTAAATATTATGACGGATAGAAGTACAATTCCAAATATCCATAGGCATATTGCAGCAAATATTATATGATGAATTCCTTCTCCACTCCAGAAGTATGCAGTGTAACCGTAAGTTACGACAAAACATAATGCATAGCTAGCACTCCATGTTAGTACCGCCATGGTAAATTTAGAAATAATTACAATACTTCGTGATAATCCTTTTGTCAGCATATTAATCAGTGTACCATGCAGGAATTCATTTGAGATTATTCCACTGTATAGAATCACAAGCACAATAAGTCCCATCTGCGGCACATTTTTATAGAACTGAGCCCAGGAATCGAGCGCTGTTGGTGCTCCGAGCGTGATTTTTATTCCCTCCGGCATAAACTTTTCCAGTAATAACGGAGTCAGTTTCGCGGTTGCCGGATTCATTACGCCTAGGAGCAGAAACACCGCTGCCATAATAACGATTTTGTAAGTCCGCAGACTTTCGCAGAACTCTTTCTTAGTAAATGCCAAATATGCTCTCATTTGACTACCTCCATAAACAAGCTTTCTATCGTCGGCTCCATTACCTCAATTTTAAGAGGCATCAATTTGTATTCCAGTAAGCTTGCCATAACAATTGATTCCGCACTCTTCGCATGGTGCGTATGAAGGATGATTCCGTTCCCTGTTCGCTCTATTTTTGCTATAAAAGTAAAGACATCCGGAAGTAACAGGAATTGCTCCACTTCTTCCTTCGATGCGAATTCAATTAATAACCCATCTTGTTTATGCTGAGCCTTAATCTCTGATATAGTCCCGTAAAGCGCTAATTTTCCTTCATTAATTACTGCGATATGATCACAGATTCGTTCTACATCTGCAAGAATATGTGTGGAAAATACGACTGTCGTCTTTCCTTTGACCTGATATAATATGTCCAAGATATCTTTTCTTCCGATCGGATCAAGTGCTGAAGTTGGTTCATCACAGATCAGTAGCTTCGGCTCATTAAGAAGTGCTTGCGCAATCCCGAGTCGCTGTTTCATTCCACGGGAAAACCCACTAATTTTCTTATTTACATTATCAAGTCCAACCATCGTCAATAATTCATCACTTCTGCTCTTGATTTTCTGATCTGTTAGGCCTGTGATTTCCCCACACAACTTTAAATACTCTGCCGGTTTCATATAACCATAAAATTCCGGTACATCAGGCAGATAACCGACAAAACGATTCGTCTTAGTCTGCCCGAATTTTACAGTTTCACCGCATACCCTGATATTCCCCTGTGAGGGTTTCAGTAAACCTAAGACCATCTTCATTGTGGTCGTTTTCCCTGCCCCATTCTGCCCTAAAAATCCAAATACGGAATGTTCAGGAACAGTAAACGATAAGTCATCAATAACTTTATGTGTGCCAAAACTTTTTGATAGATTATCAATTTGTAAGATATCCATTACTCTTCCTCTCTGCCAAATACAAAATATGCAATTGGGCCAATGATTTGAATAAATAATACAATGACCACCCATAAGATTTTATTACCAAATCGAAATTTGGAATGTTTTAAAACATGAATTAACGCTGTGATCATTAAACCAAGTTCAATCACTAAAATTGGAATCAAAAAAACTAAATACTCTGATAATATCTGCATAATAATCTCCCCATCTCTCTTCGCCTATCAGCTCAGGCATTCGGCACAAATTGCCATATGCGTAACCACTCTGGGTTTCACTTTCAAACTACCTATAATACTCCTAATTTCACTTTCATATTACCTATGATTGATTTGTATCTTGCTAATTCTTTTAAAGGCTCATAAACAGGACTTTTTGCACCCTCTAGCATACTTTGTTTGATAACTTTTTCCTCACGAGGCGTTTCCTTACCTAACTCAAACTCTGCAATCCAATCATCAATTGAATCAAAGAATTCATTACCATGTAGTGTAAGCGGGAAGAAATTCTCGGTACACATGTCTGCATATAGCTGCAACATATCCATCGCTGCCTCATAATCCTGATGACCCACGTAACCCTGTGCAGCTACGAGATATATTTTCACGACAAGATCCGGACGCAGCCGATTCAAATCATATAATTCAGTAAGAGAAAGTGCCTGCTTAATCAGCTTCGATAAACCCTCCGCATCACCTTGGTATAAAGAGAGATACATTGGAAATCCATCAACAAAACTTAACATACTCTGGTACATACTAACTTGCAGTGCTTCCTTTGCCTTTGCAGTGTTACCAAGCATCTGATAAGCACTTGCCAGCAATGTCTCTTCACCGAGTCTTGGTTTAATGGACTCATCTAGAAGTTCCAAAACTTCGATCGGTTCATTTAAAATCAAATGACTGAGTGCTTCCATCGAATTTGCCTGCTTCGACTGCCAGACATCAATGCTTTCTGTTTTAATTCTGTTACAAAGAACAATAATTTCATGCAGAACCCCACTTTGATTATCTTTTGACAACATAAAATGATTCATAAGTAAAACCACCATCTGCAAAAGCAAAGGAAAACAAGAATAATATTTCTTAATCAGTTCCTGACATTCAGCATAAACTTCTTCAAACGGTTTCTTACTAAAATCAACTGACAAACGGTGATACATTTTCTTAATATCGCTCTTTGTCATCTGCGGAGAATATCCCATCAATTCATCAATGCTGATATTAAAATAGGTTGCTAACTGTGGGAGAAAAGTAATATCCGGATAACTCTGTCCCGTCTCCCATTTCGATACAGAAGCTTTGGATACCCCGATATAGGCTGCCAACTCCTCCTGATTAATCCCCTTTTCCTTCCGCTTACTCATAAGCGTTTTTGCAATATTAATTTCTTTCATAATAATAGCGATACCTCCCTCTTCTTGCAAACTTTGGGCTGAGGTATAAAGTTGTACGTGAAGATATTCCTTCTTCACATTCTTACCTCTTGTTAAGATTATATGCTTTTTATGGAAACAATCAATGGATTTAAGATTGATTTTAGTTAATTAAATCAACCTGCAAGCAACTTTTTAATTTAAAGCTTTAAAATCACTCTCCACAATATAAGTTTACTCCAATCAAACTCAATTATTAGTCTTTCCGCACATAATAATAATAATAATAATAATAATAATAATAATAATAA
>JBASOB010000619.1:0-5483 GCA_049657865.1 Mobilitalea sp. | reverse complement strand
GCGGTAGAGGAGAGAAAATTATGACTCCATTTTATGAGAATGATAAAGGTGAATTTCGTGCATTTTATTCCGAGAATTTGAATTTCCCCCCACATCTGCATAGTCAGATGGAGCTGCTATATGTACTTGACGGGAAAATAAAGGTTACGGTATTTAACTGTGAGAAAGAGCTTATGAAAGGCGACTTTGCAGTTATCTTTCCTAATACAGTTCACAGCTATATCTCTGAGGAGGAAACACCTTGTCAGATTATTCTGGCTATCTGTAGTCTTGATCTTACGGGGGATTTCTTTAAGAAGTTAACTAGTTATTACCCAACAAATCCATTTGTACTAAAAGATAAGTTACATGAAAATGTTGATTTCGCTATGTTAGAACTTGAGAAGGAACATCGTAATGGTCAGAACCCAAATGCTTGCCGAGCACTGGTGCTTCTGATTCTATCACGTATCCTTCCACTGATTGACTTAGCTAAGAATAAAGATATAGAAAATTATGATCTGACTTATCTCATTGTAAGTTATGTTGCGGAACATTTTCAGGAAGAACTTACCCTTACGAATTTGGCAAATCATCTAAATGTAAGCAAATATTATCTTTCGCGAATATTCTCCTCTAAACTAAATACCAGCTTTAATCAATATATCAACTATATCCGAGCGAATTATGCTCTGACATTGATTCAATCAACTAATTATACATTAACAAGAATCAGCGTGGATTCGGGATTTGAAAGTCAGAGAACCTTCAATCGTACTTTTAAGGAAATATATCACCGGACACCCAGCGAATACCGACAAAAGACTAGTGCATTAGAATAAAAACAGGATGCTTGAAAAGTTAGTATGCAATAAGGATTGGGTATTGTTTGTGATGCTGCTTTGCAAGCAGAGAGAAAGGCAGGGGGGATTATATGAGATATTTGATAAAAAAAGTTTTAATTATGGTAATTTCGATTAGTATGCTGATGAGTTTTACCGGGTGCAAGAAGGAAGTCACAGATACAAGCAACAATCAGAACAATTCAGGTCAGGATTCAGCTCTCCAGGAGGAAGCAGATGAAGAGGAGGAACTGAATGATCTGAGTGAAAAGTTAGCACTTCAGATGACAGAGGGTGATTTTGAAGACATTTATAGTCAATGTTCTGTTATCATGAAAACCCAGATAACAAAAAAAGCATTAGAAGAAGCCTGGGATACTACGGTGAAAGATATTGGCAGTTATGTTGAAGTATATAAAATATCGCAAAAAAAGGTAGAAACCTTTCAACAGGTAACGGTAGTTCTTAAGTTCGAAAAAAGTGGGTTAAGTATCTTATTTACCTATAACTCCTCCAATAAACTGGAGGGTTTATGGTTCAATTATTACCCGCTTGAAGAAGCAGCAGTTACTACAGAAACATATAAAGAAGTTAAAGTCACAATTGGTGAAGGGGACTTTCCAATCAGCGCAATATTAACGCTGCCAAACGGCGTAGAGAATCCGCCGGTTGCTATTCTTGTTCCGGGTTCTGGTAATCACGATATGAATGAAACAGTCATGGTGAATAAGCCGTTTCAAGACATTGCCTGGGGACTTTCAGAGCAGGGAATAGCCTCCATTCGTTATGATGAAAGGATGTTTTCTTACCCTGAATTATTAAATAATACATTTACGATTGAAGCAGATTCTCTGACTGATACAAAGGAGGTAATCAAGTATGCGACCAGTTGTGAATTCATTGATCCAAAGAAAATATATGTAATCGGACATAGTCTTGGCGCAATGATGGCTCCGAAAATAGCTACGGATAACAAAGAAGTTATTGGAATTATCTTGTTAGCGGGAAGTCCGCGAAGACTAGAGGATATTATCTATGATCAGGCAGTCGTTGAAGTTGATAAAACGGATTCATTAACAAAGGAAGAGAAAGAGTCACAGTTAGATACTGTAAGAACCTCAATACAGAAAGTGAAAGCCATAGCAAAAGAGGATGTGGACAGTTATTTAGGATATCCAGCTTCATATTGGTACAGGCTAAATCAAATTGATACAGCAGAATTGGCGAAGAATCTTACCATTCCGATTTTTATTGCACAGGGGACAAAGGATGTTCAGATCTATGCGGATAAAGATTATATTGCGTGGCAGGAATTGTTAGCTGGTAAGGAAAATATAAGCTTTCACTTGTATGAGAATTTAAATCATTTATTTATGACGTCAACAACTGGTGACGTGTCAGAATACAGTACCAAGGGGAATGTCAATCAAAATGTAATTGATGATATAGCAGAGTGGATGAAGAAGTAGAAATGAATAAAAGTATTAAAATCAGGAAAGCAATAAATATATTTATTGTAGAGGGTGAACTTGTGAAGAAGGTATTTTTTTACCTAAAACCATATACCGTACGCATGATATTCGGATTATTGATCAAGGTTATGGGAACCTTGATGGATCTTGGACTACCCTGGGTATTAGCGTATATTATTGATGATGTGATTCCGTTGCATAAGGCCTCCATCATTTTATGGTGGGGCGTGGTTATGATTGCATTATCCGTGGGGGCCAGAACATTTAATATAATCGCAAACCGCATGGCTGCAAGGGTTGCACGGAATACAACTGAAACCCTGCGACATGATTTGTTTAATAAAATATTTAGTCTTTCTGGAAATCAGCTAGATTATTTTACGATACCCTCACTGGAAGCAAGGATGACCTCTGATACCTATAACATACATAATATGATTGGAATGATGCAGAGAATCGGAGTCCGTGCACCAATTATTTTAGTTGGCGGAATTATTATTACGAGCACTCTTGAGCCGATTCTTACTTTAGTGCTTGTCAGCGTGATGCCATTTCTGGGACTGGTGGTATATATCATATCTAAGAAGGGAATTCCATTATATTCGCTGATGCAGGTAACTGCAGATAAGATGGTATGTGTGGTACGTGAAAATATTACCGGAATTCGTGTGATTAAAGCATTGTCAAAGACTGCATATGAAAAAAAGAAATTTAAAGATGTAAATGATGAATTGGTTAAAAAGGAATTGAAAGCTGGAAGAACAATGGCAATTACAAATCCTATCATGAATTTATTGTTGAATGTGGGTTTGACATTAGTAGTTGTAGTGGGAGCCTACCGAGTGAACAGCGGTGCATCTGCACCGGGAAAGATTGTGGCCTTTCTTTCTTACTTTGCAATTATGCTGCATGCAGTAATGGCAATCAACCGAATTTTTGTAGTATATTCAAGAGCCAGTGCCTCCTCTACAAGAATTGCTGAAGTTCTAGATATGGAAGAAGATTTAAAGGTTGAGCTATTAACTGATAACATGCCTATAAAAAATGAGAAGAATAGCCAAGTTGATCGGAATAAAGCCAAGGATTATATTGCTTTTCATCATGTTAATTTTTCTTATACCCAGGAACCTTGTATTACAGATATGGATTTTTCAATTCAAAAGGGTAAAAGCCTAGGGATTATTGGCTCGACTGGGTCGGGCAAGACAACACTGATAAATCTGCTGATGCGTTTCTATGATGTAAAGGATGGAAGTATTGCGATAGATGGTCAGGATATTCGTACCTATGATAAACAGATCCTTCGCAAAAAATTCGGAGTAGTATTTCAGAATGATGTGTTATTCGCAGATAAAGTGTATGAGAACATCAGTCTAGGGCGAGAATTGCCGAGAGATAGGGTATTTGAGTCAGCAGAGCATGCACAGGCAGCTTCCTTCATTGAAGAATTAGATGATCAGCTGGATTTTCAACTCTCAATTAAAGGGAGTAATTTAAGCGGAGGGCAGAAACAGCGCTTATTAGTTGCCAGAGCATTAGCCGGAAAACCGGATATCTTAATTCTGGACGATTCCTCCAGTTCCCTTGACTACCGGACGGATTCCTTACTTCGTAAGGCAATCAGGGAAAATTATAAACAGACAACAACAATTGTAATTGCGCAACGAATTAGCTCGGTAATGAAACTGGATCATATTCTGGTAGTAGAGGACGGAAGTATGGCTGGTTATGGTACACATGAAGAGTTGCTAAAAACCTGCAAGGTATATCAGGAAATTTATCAATCACAGTTTGGTCTAGAGGAGGTGTCTTATGCCACCTAGTACAGGGAAAATAATCATGAGCGAAAAGACGGATAAGCCGAAGGACACGAAATATGTAATTAGGCGTCTCTGGAGGTACGTGTACCACTATAAATGGCTGCTCCTGCTTGCAATTATACTTACTATTTCAAGCAACCTTCTGGCGCTGGTCGGACCATTACTCTCCGGATATGCAATCGATGCGATTGAACCAGGGAAAGGAAGGGTTATATTTGAAAGGGTATTATATTATGCCGGCTGGATGCTGCTGTTTTATCTCGTTTCCTCGGTATTATCCTATCTGCTTTCACTATTAATGATAAGACTGAGCCAAAAAATTATTCGGAAAATGCGAGAAGATGTATTTACCAAACTGGTTGATCTGCCGGTAGGATATTTTGACCGTAATCAGGCAGGAGATATCATCAGTAGAATCTCTTATGATATTGATACGATAAATACGTCACTTTCCACGGATGTGATTCAGGTATTTGCAAGCATAATTACAGTGGTAGGATCTTTTGCCATGATGCTTGTCATATCACCAAGACTCGTGCTGGTCATGTTGATTACAATTCCGATTGCACTTTTTTATACTCGTTATATGGCAAAGAAATTGCGCCCGTTATTTCGGAAACGTTCTAAGAAACTTGGAGAACTGAATGGATTTGTAGAAGAAATGGTGTCCGGCCAGAAGACCATCAAAGCATATGCCGCAGAAAATGCAGTTATGGAACGTTTTGACCAAATTAACAAGGAGACGGTAGATTCCTATTATATGGCAGAATATTATGGAAGTATTACCGGACCGACGGTTAATTTCGTGAACAATCTATCACTTTCCTTAATTACAGTATTTGGCGCAATTCTTTATCTTAATGGACAAATGTCACTTGGTAATATTTCCTCCTTCGTACAATACAGCCGAAAATTTTCAGGACCTATCAATGAAGTAGCGAATATCATCAGTGAACTTCAATCGGCAGCAGCGGCAGCAGAGCGGGTATTCAAATTAATAGATGAACAGCCGGAACCAGTTGATGATGAAGATGCAAAAGAACTGAACAATGTCCACGGTGATGTAATTTTTAGAGATGTAACCTTTGGATATTTAGCTGATAAAGTAATTATCAAGAAACTTTACCTGCATGCAAAACCAGGAAGTCTAACAGCAATCGTTGGACCAACCGGAGCTGGAAAAACCACCATCATAAATCTTTTAATGCGGTTCTATGATGTCTGGGAAGGACATATCTTAATCGATGGGATTGAAACAAGAGAGATGTCAAGAAAAAGTCTTAGAAAAGCATTTGCCATGGTCCTTCAGGACACCTGGTTATTTCAAGGAACTATCTTTGAAAATATCGCTTATGGAAAAGAAAATGCAA
>JBASOB010000618.1:0-2367 GCA_049657865.1 Mobilitalea sp. | reverse complement strand
CGTATTACCTGATTTGTAGTCAATGACCCTCACGTACACCTTATCCTCTGTCTCATATAAGTCCAGACGATCAATTCTTCCCTGCAGCGTTAGCAAGGACTCCGGTGTATGATAAAATGGCATCTCATAGCCAGCCGGCTCAAAAGCTCCCTGCTTAATCTGGTTGCATAGCGCCCACAGGGTTCTTACCGTAATCCGCTCCATTCGAGTAATCAGATACTCATTACGCTTGCTGCTCTTTAAGAAGGAACTCTCATAATCCTCTACCGCCTTCTCCACACTTTGGACTGCCCATTTTTCGCGGACATCCTCTGGTATCGTATGCCAGGAATACTCCCCTTCGTCTAAACGTTTGGAGAAAAGATCGATCGCATTATGAAAGATATTACCAATGTCCGGTATCGCAAGTTTATACTCCTTGCGTTCTTCCAGGGATAATCCATAGTTCATAAAATGAGCAAATGCACAGCTTGCATAGCGTTCCAGTCTAGTCACGCTTCCCTTCAGCTCCATCCCATATAACAATTTAGCAGCCTGCTTCGATATTCCCTGCTCTTTATTATAATAAAATGCACCCTGCACCAATTGATCAAGAATGTGATTGGTCTCCTCATTTGACCTATAATAAAGATAAAGTTCCTTCCACAAATCAGTAGTTTCCTTTTTCTGATAATCTCTTAATCCTTCTGCAAGATAAGAAAGGCCGTTATCCCTTAAGATATGTTCCACGTCTTCTTCCCTTGTATCCTCATCCGTGATTTTAATGAGCGGAAAAAGCTGCTTGATCTTGCCGATCAGATAGGAGGGATTCGTCGATTTGCCGTCCCCGCTTAATTTGTGATACGTAATGTAAAGCCTCTTCTGCGGCTTCGTCATATTCAGATAAACGTAAAACTGTTCCGTAAATGCCTGCTGCCTTTTTGTTGGAGCCAGCTCAATCTCATTACTTATCAACAGCTCCCTCTCAATATCGGAAAGAATTCCACCGCTGCCAATCGTTTTAGGCACAATTCCCTCATTCACTCCTAGGAAAAATAGCACTTTAATATCTTTCAACCTGGTTCGCTCGGTATCGCCGACCACTACTTCATCCACTCCCGGTGGAATTAAGCCTACTTTGATTTCCACGAGACCAGTATCTAATATTTCACCGAATTCTTTCAAGGTACAGTGTTCCGCTCCAAGAAGCAATACCATCTGATCGTATAATTCCATGACCGTTCGGTATACCTGTTCAAATTCTTTAGCAATCAGCGGCAGATTCTCTGCAACGAACATTTGACGGTATGCCTCCATCTTCTTCTCGATATCCAGCTTAACTCCCAGCTCATATAACGCAGCTGCATAGTCTCTCAGCGTCTTCTCTTTATCTTTCAGCACTTCATAGAAAGGTTGAATATCCTCAATGAATTTAACTCTTATCTCATTCATCTGCTCCAAATCAACCATTTCCCTGCTCTTATAACGTCTTGTAAATAGCTCTTTCCACCGTTTACTTCCGCGGATTCCTGTTGCAAGGACATAGTTTTCGAGCAGATCAATCTCATCTTCCTTCAGTTTCGTAAGTCCGGTACGCAGATATCTAAAAATTCCTTCATAGCTGTAATCTTCGCTCACAATTGCGATTGCCGAACGCAGAAGTTCCACAAAGGGATTGCTTAAAATATCCTTTTTATAATCGATAAAACAGGGAATGTTCATAAATGCAAAGTTTCTCTTGGCAATCCGTCCGTATTGTTCAATGTCTCCCGAAACCACCGCAATTTCCTGATAGCGGTATCCCTCTTCTCTCACTAACCTCTTAATCTCACGGGCCACAAAGGCTACTTCTGCATTTGCATCTTTGGTCGTATGAATCGTAATATCTTCCTGCTCTTTGTTATAGACTTGATATGGATAACGGAATAGATTTAACTCCAGCGCAGCGAGTGCCTCCGACTCCATAAAACGATAAGGTACGCTGCTGCCATTGTTCTCTTCTGCATAAATCGGTGGCTCTATGATGGTACCTGCTTCTTTTGCCAGGCTGTATAATTTCACCATGGTCTTTTTACTCAGTCCAAACAGCTGATGTTCGATTACTTCTTCGTTCCTTGCTTCTTTCGAATCAATGGTGACGGTAATCATGACCTTTTTAGCATACTTCATCATTTTGAGCAGCAGCTGATACTGACAGGGAGTAAATCCGGTAAATCCATCCAAGCAGATTACGGTACCCTTTAACCATTCTGACTGATCCATTACCTGGTTCAGTACGACTAGAATTTCTTCTGCCGTAATGTAGCGCTCTTTCATAAATGTTTGAAATCCTTCATATATCGTAAGCAGATCCGTCAGCTTTGCCTTTAGTAAAGGTTTTTTACTGGC
>JBASOB010000617.1:0-2761 GCA_049657865.1 Mobilitalea sp. | reverse complement strand
GATTCGGGAATTCGGACCAAAGATTGTCTGTGTATATAAAGAAGATAAGGCGAAGGAACTTCGCGAGAAGATAAAAGATCTGACAGTTAAAGTCGTGACCGGGATGGATGGTTTGATTGAATGCGCGACGGAGAAAGAAGCGGATACCGTTGTTACGGCTTTTGTCGGTATGATCGGGATTCTTCCTACAATAGAGGCGATTAAGAGTGGAAAAGATATCGCTCTGGCGAATAAGGAAACACTGGTTACCGCTGGGCATATTATTATGCCGTTGGTGAAAGAGAAGAAAGTCTCCCTGCTCCCGGTGGATAGCGAACATTCCGCTATTTTCCAGTCACTTCATGGGGAAGACAAGAAAAATGCGCATAAGATTATTCTGACAGCTTCCGGAGGACCCTTTAGGGGCAGGAAGCTTGCAGAACTTAAGAATATAGGACCAAAGGACGCCTTAAAACATCCTAACTGGACGATGGGGCAGAAGATTACGATTGATTCGGCTACGATGGTAAATAAGGGCTTAGAAGTGATGGAGGCAGGCTGGTTATTTGACCTGCCGCTGGATAAAATACAGGTCGTTGTTCATCCGCAGAGTATTATCCACTCAATGGTGGAGTATATCGATGGCGGTATCATCGCACAGCTCGGAATTCCGGACATGAAGCTACCAATTCAGTATGCTTTATTTTACCCGGATAGAAAACCGCTGATTCATGGAGAAAGAATTGACTTTACTAAAATAAAACAACTAACCTTTGAAGAACCAGATATGGACACCTTCTTCGGCCTGAAACTCGCATACGAAGCAGGAGGACTTGGCGGTAGCATGCCTACCGTATATAATGCCGCAAATGAATGGGCAGTAGCGGAATTTCTTAAGGGGAAAATAGACTTCTTAGCAATCCCGATGCTGATTGGGGAAGCGATGATACACCATAAATTAATTCAGAATCCCTCGTTGGAGGAGATTTTGGAGACAGAGCAAACTACATATGAATTTGTAAAAAGACTTACTGAATCTTAAATACGACAAAATGTTATTAAAATTTAAGAATTAAGACGGTAGTAAGTATGATATACTAAACGAGTGGAACTTGAGCTATCTAAATATTCTGTATTATTTGAAGGAACATTATGACACAAACTTTAATATAGTCAATCATTATGATTATAACGGAGACAGTAGGTAGGATTGATGTAAAATAATAGATGTGAATCTGCACAATCCGAATTACAATAGGTTAAGCTAACTTGGACAGGACAACTAGAAAGGATTGAATATTATCTATGAAAATTATTTTAGCAATATTTATATTAGGCATTATCATTATTATTCATGAGATGGGGCATTTTTTACTTGCGAAGAAGAACGGGATTACGGTAACTGAGTTCTCAGTCGGTATGGGCCCGAGAATTGCAAGTTTTGTTCGTAAAGATACAAGATATTCTCTGAAATTGCTTCCAATCGGAGGCTCCTGCATGATGCTAGGAGAAGACGAGTCCTTAGATGACGCCGGTGCCTTTAATAATAAAGGGGTATGGGCTAGATTTTCTGTTATCTTTGCGGGGGCATTTTTTAATTTTGTATTAGCATTTATATTGTCGCTGATTCTACTATCGAACGTCGGAATTGATATTCCTTACGTGACAGAGATGACGGCCGGAAGTACAGCCGAGGAAGCTGGTATGGTAGCGGGCGATCGTATCACGAAAATTGACGGTGAGAAAATCAATTTAAGCCGAGAGCTGGAATTCTATTTTATGTATAACATCAGCAAGAATCCGGTAGATATCACCTATCTTCACGAGGGCAAAGAGACCACGACGACGATTGTTCCGGAGATGATAGATACCTATATGCTCGGATGTACCTTCAGTCCGACAGGAGTTACGGCAGAGATGCTTTCCATCAGCGAAGGGTATCCTCTTTCGGATGCAGGTCTTATGGTCGGAGATGTTATTACTAATATTAATGGAACGGAAATTACGACTGCAGAGACATTGAATCAGTATTTAACTGAGAATCCATTGACGGCAGATGTAATAGATATGACTTACCAGAGAGATGGTCAAGAAACAACGATTCAAGTTACTCCTAAGCTTGCTGGAAGCGCATATGGTCTTGGATTTGAATATAATTACTATTATGAAAAAATATCAACATTAAATGTTATTAAATATAGTTTTTATGAATTGAAATATAATATTGTCAGTACCATCAAAGGATTAGGATATCTGATAACCGGTAAAGTCGCTGTTTCGGAAGTATCCGGACCGGTAGGTATCGTAAATTATGTTGGTGATATCGTAGATGTATCAGCTGATTATGGAATTAGAGCAACCATTCTTTCCTTAATTCAATTTTGTATTTTACTCAGTGCGAATCTTGGAGTCATGAATTTGCTTCCGATACCTGCGCTCGATGGAGGAAGATTAGTATTTATCCTCATTGAAGCAATCAGAAGAAAACCGGTTCCAAAAGAGAAGGAAGCAATTGTGCATTTAGTTGGAATGGCGTTATTGATGCTGTTCATGGTATTTATCATGTATAATGATATTGCTAAATTATTTACATAAGAAAGGGCGGCGAGATGATGTACCGGGATAATACGAAAGTAATTCGAATTGGAGATAGAATAATTGGCGGTGGTAATCCGGTTCTGATTCAGTCAATGACGAATACCCGAACGGAGGATGCCAAAGCTACCATTGAGCAGATTCATAAACTTACTGAAGCGGGCTGCGATATTGTTCGGTGTACTGT
>JBASOB010000616.1:0-4170 GCA_049657865.1 Mobilitalea sp. | reverse complement strand
TATTAAAAAATAAACGTCTGATATCGTGTCAAGGTATTACACAGGAGGTTATAAAATGAGCACATTACTAGAAGGGTTGAATGAGGAGCAGAAGCAGGCGGTAGAGACGACCGAAGGATATATTCGTGTCATAGCAGGCGCGGGCTCGGGAAAAACCAGGGCTTTGACACATCGATTTGCATATCTTGTGAATGAACTGGGGATTTCAACGGCTAATATTTTGTGCGTTACCTTTACGAATAAAGCTGCGGGTGAGATGAAGAAGCGAATCCGAAGTATGATTGGAGACAATGATACTGGATATATTGCGACCTTTCATGGATTCTGCGTACAGGTATTAAAGGAAGAGATACATGTCTTAAATTATCCTAAGAATTTTATTATTATTGATACAGAAGATGTGAATTCTATCTTACATACGATATTTGAAGATATGGGACTTAATTCAAAGAATTTCACCTTTACTAAGATTAGTAATATGATCGGAGATAGAAAGAATAAAATTCCTTATCTAGATGATATCTTAAATCTGGATAAGGAAGAGCTGAAAGCGAAATTTCAGAATGCAATCAATCTTGAAGAGGCTATATTCTACCGTTATTTGTATGAACAGAAGAAATGTTTTGCACTGGATTTTGACGACTTAATTAATTTTGCTCTCTATATCTTTGAAAATCATGAGGATATTCGTGAAAAATGGCAGAGAAGAATGGAATATATCATGGTAGATGAGTTTCAGGATGTGAATGCCAAGCAATACAAATTAGCTAAGATACTTAGTGACTATCATCATAATTTATTTGTAGTAGGTGACCCGGATCAGACGATCTATTCCTGGCGCGGAGCAAAAGTAGAGTTTATTCTGAATTTCAATCAAGATTATCCTTCTTCCAGGACGATTATCATGGACAAGAACTACCGCTCAACACCCAATATTATCAGAGCTTCGAATTCGTTGATTGAGAAGAATAAGAAGCGGATGGAGAAGAATCTGATTCCGATGAAGCAGGCGGATATACCGGTCATCTACAATCATGCCAAGACGACGGCATTAGAAGCAGAGTGGATTGTAAACCAGATTAAAATACTGCAGGAAAGCGGTAGAAGCATGAAGGAAATTGCAATCCTATACCGTGCTCATTTTATCTCAAGAAGCTTTGAGGAAATCTTTATCCGAGAAAATATTGCATACACCATATATAGCGGAATAGAATTCTATAAGCGTAAAGAAATTAAAGATGTGTTATGTTATCTGCGTATGATAGCCAATGCTGATGATATCTCCTTTCAACGAATTGTAAATTTACCGAAGAGAAATATCGGGGAAAGGCGTATGGCTTTTTTGAAAAATTACGCAGAGAATAATAATTGCACCTTATATCAGGCGCTTCAAACTAATATAGAAAACAGCTTACTTAAGAAGACACAGGCAAATGAGTTTATTCATCTTGTTGAAAAATATAAAATGATCTATGAGAATCTGAAGATATCAGAACTTTTAGATGACATATTAAATGATAGCGGATATGAAGCACTTCTTCGAACAGGAGGTCAGCAAGAGCGGCTCGATAACCTTGCTGAGTTAAAACAGTCCATCTTTGAATATGAGAAAAATTCGGGTGAAGAGTGTTCTCTCTCTGATTACTTAGACCGAATCGCTCTCTATACGAATCTGGATCAGAAAGAGAAGGCAGATGCAGTACAGATGATGACGATTCACACAGCAAAAGGACTTGAATTTCCTTATGTATTTGTCTGTGGACTAAACGAAGGTATCTTTCCGAGTAAGCATGTTGACACCAAAGATCAGATGGAAGAGGAACGACGTCTTGCTTATGTTGCCTATACAAGAGCAGGAAATGCGTTATTCTTAAGTGATGCAGAGGGTGTAAACTATGACGGTTCCTATCGTTATCCATCCCGCTTTATTTTTAATGTGGAGAAGGTGTATTTGAATTATACGGTCGAACTTGAAGATCGATTTATTGATGATGCACTAATTTACATCGAGCAGAACGAAAGAAAGATCAGTAATGATAATCAGAAATTTAAAGTGATGGATAAAATAAAACATAGTGTATTTGGAACCGGTATGATCTTAGAAGTCAATGACGATCTGTCGTGTTATGTAATCCAGTTTGATTCCATAGAGACACCCCGCAGCATTAATTTCAAGATTCGGTTGGATTATATTACAGAATAGTATTGTAATTCGTATGACAACAAATTACAATAAATATATATCTTTGATAATAGAAACAACCGAATTAATTTGCTGTAAGAGGGAGAAAACAAATGAAAAAGATTATGAAATTATACGTACTGCTGGGACTTCTGATGTCCATTATAGTATGGCAGAATAGTTCCGTAAATGTTGCATTTGCTAAGGAAGAGGAGAAATACGTAACGATTCTGTTTACACATGATATGCATGACAATATGCTTCCAGTTCAAACAATTGTTGATGGAGAAGCCGTATATCTAGGAGGATATGCAAGACTTAAAACTGCTATCGATATAGAAAAGGAGAAAACACCTGCTGCGCTTTTAGTGGATGGTGGAGATTTCTCAATGGGTACACCGTTTCAGACAATCTATGAAAGTGAAGCTCCACAGCTTCGGATCTTAGGACTGATGGGTTATGAAGCCGTTACACTTGGAAACCATGAATTTGATTATCGTGCCCAGGGTTTAACAGGAAGCCTCAAGGCAGCCCTTAACAGCGGTGAAGAACTACCGCTGATTCTACAGTCTAATGTAGTATTCCCGGCAGATAAGAGCGGAAATCTTACAGAATCCTTGTCTGCACTTAAGCAGGCGATTGAGGATTACGGAGTAAAAGATTATACGGTATTTGATAAAGATGGAGTTAAGATCGGTGTTTTTGGAGTAATGGGAGAAGAATCTGAATCAATGGCACCTATGTCAGAGGTTACTTTTTCTGATGAAATTGAGCAGGCCAAACGTGTGGTTAAGATACTGAAAGAAGAAGAAAAGGTGGATTTCATCCTTTGTTTATCCCATTCCGGTACTAAAGAAGATACAGACGAATCAGAAGATGAGATTCTTGCGAAAGAAGTACCTGAAATTAATGTAATCATCAGCGGACATTCTCATACTTTATTAAAAGAACCGATTATCGTCGGGAATACCTTAATTGCTTCGGTTGAGGATTATGGTAAATATCTCGGCGTAATCAAGATGTCTCAAGATGTGAAGGGTACCTGGGTATTAGATAGTTATGAACCAGTGAAAATCGATGAAAGTTTTATGGAGAACGAAGCTGTTGCTGCTAAAGTTACCGAATTTAAAGAACTTGTACAGACGGAATACTTTGATCAATATGACATAAAGTATGATGAAATCGTAGCATATTCCGATTATCAATTTTTAACACCGAATGAAATCTATGAGATTCATGATGAAACTACAATCGGCAATCTGATTACCGATGCATATCGTTATGCGGTCAAGAGGGCGGAAGGCGAAGATTATGTTCCGATTGCTGCCACAATTGTACCACAGGGAACGATCAGGGCAACTATATTCAAGGGGAATATTACGGCTGCTGATGCATTCTGTATTAGTTCTCTTGGAATCGGTGCTGATAAAACTCCTGGATATCCGTTGATTTCTATCTACCTAAGTGGAGAAGAGTTAAAGGCTTCCTGCGAAGTTGATGCGTCAATTACTCCGATTATGGGAGAAGCTCAGTTGTTTATCTCAGGCATTAATTTTACCTTCAATCCAAATCGATTGATATTCAATAAGGTAACCGAGACAGCTTTAGTTAATGAAGACGGAACCGAAACAGCAATTGAGGATGACAAGCTTTACCGTGTTGTATGCGGATTATATTCAGCCCAGATGCTTTCTGTCGTTGGAGAGAAATCTTATGGCTTATTGTCGGTAGTACCCAAAGATGCAGACGGAGAAGTAATTACCGATTTTGAAAAGTATATTATATCGGAAACTGTTGACGGAACATCGAAAGAAATAAAAGAGTGGTATGCAATCAGTCAATATCTGCAGTCCTTTGATCAAGTAGATGGAGTACCTCAGGTTCCAGCATATTATTCGGAATTACAGGGAAGAAAGATTACGGAAGATGACTCAAATATCGTTGCATTAGTTCGCAATCCGAATCGCATTTCATTCATTGTATATACC